>NZ_JBFTLQ010000045.1:0-61011 GCF_056396525.1 Cupriavidus sp. 05T41 | reverse complement strand
TCACGCGACACGCTGGGCCGCCCATCGGCGAGCGGGACGCCGAGCGTCAGCCCCACGCGGCCACGCAGGCGCGCAAGGAAAAGGCAAGCGTCGGATCGATGTACTCGCGCGGCAGTTGCCGACCTTGCGTTCTTKACGGGGTTGGAGCATACGGGCGCGAGACGGGCCAGCGCCACCGCGCGCCTTGCACTGCGCGCGCATACGCAGTTTGCCTCGCCGCTTCCAACGTCTGCGTGATGCTGGGTTTTAGTGCTTGTCGCTCTMCGGATACCAGTAGATGCGCTTGCGCTTGCCCACGCCCGCGATACTGATCTTGGCCTGCGACCAAGATACGCCCAATCCACTATCATAATCCTCCCAGTTATGATGAATCCGTCTAACTGCACATCTTCGATATAAGGCGAGCGCTCGAAGCGTATCAAGGGCTTGTCTGGTGTTCAGCCGGAAGAATGGCTCGAAGGCAGTCCAAGATKGACGGTCGACTATTGAAGGGCGGTGCACCTATCGATGCAGCAAGCCTGTCACGCGTCGCCGGAAGGTCGGAGAAGTTCTAGTGGGCGCAGCGCCTGCACAGCGCGTTGGAGCACCCGAATCAAGTCTTCCAGTTCCTCCACAATGGTCTCGGCCTGCTCGACCAAGGCTGGATCCGTTGCTCCTGAGACGAGACTGGCACCATTGAGAACCGTATGGGCCATGCCATGTAACTGGAGTAAGTCGTCGCGAATTCCTGCCGGCTCGCTGACTCGGGCTCGTATCGTATCGACGAGGTCCACAATGCGCAGGATCTCGCTGGTGTCGAAGCTGTCCTGCAGGCGATGCAAGGCATCGGTGTCAACCGGGCCATAAGGGGTCTGGGTGTTAGGCATGGCGTGGTTTCCAAACGGAGAATGCGGGGGTAGTGAAAAGACTGTCGCGGATCCAAGCCTCCGGAGTCCGCTCAAGGTTTAGCTTGTAGTCGCCAAAGCGCTTGATGTTGCTGGTGAGATATGGGCTAAGGAAGCTGATGTCGTCTACGTCGACCTTGATACCGTCCTTCTCCATGGCACGAAGCGCCTGCATCATGTCGGCGGTGTTCTGAAGGATCACTGCGGAGGCGACCAGATCGTTGTAGCGCAATCGCTTTTGCTGCTCGTCGGGATCGTTCACGGGCAGAACATCGCCGCCGAACGAGAACCACTTGGCAAAGCCATTGTAGGACTCGATCTTGTTGGTCGTCGCAGTGATTTCCTGGCGCAGTTCGCGGCTGCCGATCCACTCCAGCAGAAACACGGTGCGAACAACCTTGCCCAGTTCCTGGGCGGCCAGCAGGAGCCGATTCTTGCGACTATCCGATCCCAAGCGGCGCAGCAGTAGGGGAGAGGATATGGTTCCGGCCTGGATCGACAACGCGACCTGCATCAGATCCTGCCAGTGAAGGGCGATCAGGTMCCAATCCACCGCGCCCGAAAAAAGGCGCTCAATATGACGATACTTGGAGGTGGGATAGGCTCGGTAAAGTTTCAGATCCTGCCAGTTACGAATCCGCGGCATCAGGTTGATGCCAAGCAGGTAGGTAAAGGCAAAAACGGCAGCTGACTGGCCCTGAGTGTCGGCATGCACCGTGTCTGCCTCCACGCTCAAGCCTGCCTTAAGCAAGCCCTCGATGACGTAGACCGCTTCCCACACGCCGGGCGGGATGAAGTGTCGGAATACGGCGATGTAGTTGTCTGCAACATGCCGGTAAGCCACCGCGCCCTTCTTGCGGTAGCGGAAGTGGTAGCCCGTGAGCAGGTTATTGTCGTAGAAGTCGTATTGCGTGCCGTCAGCCGCCACGGTCTTACCGTCCCCCCAATGCTTGGGCAGGTCGAGCTGGAGATACAACTCGATCAGTTCGCGCTGCGCGGTTTCAAGCCGTTCGAGACTCATATGTCGCCGATTGACGAACGACATCATGTGCGGCGTCACCCGTTCGCCCATGTGGCGAGCTGCTTGCGTGGGTCCGAGATTGCAGCCCATCGCGAAGATCGTCAGCAAGTAGCGCTCGGCGGCGTGGCGGATCTTGGGATCGCTGCCTGAAAGCGGGCCGAAGTGGCGCGTGAAGTGGGTCCAATGCTCGATGTTGGCCAGGACGTCCAGCAGGTTGCGGTTCGGCATGTGGCCGATCAGCGTCTGCTGAAGCGCAAGCGCGCTGGCGGGGATTTCCTTGGCGACGGTCCGGCGGAGTACCGGCTCGCCGTTGCGGCCAATGGTGACGTGCTGACGCTTATCCGGAAAACTATCGTCCAGGTTCTGTGCCGTCGCGGCCAACCACTGACGTAGGTGTGCAACGAAATCCTGCGCGTTGGTCGGCATCTCCAGCTTGGCGCAGTAGTCAGGGAGGCGGCGCTMGCATTCACGCCAGGACAACAGATGCAGCCGGTAGTCGGCAAACGCGTCTGAGCCGACGACACAGAGGTCGCCAGAGCGCAGTTCGGCGACCATATGCGAAAGTACGCAGAGCTCCAGATGGCGCCGATTGATGCCGGGCCCCAGATTGTCAGAGCGATATACGAGCTTGCGCCAGCGCTCCGAGGCGAAGCTCAGATCGACGTCGGCGGAAAGCCATTCGCGGTGTAGATCCGCATTCTTCAACACCACTGCCAGTGCGGCCAGTAGGGTGCACGACTGGCTGGTTGACTGCCACTTCAGCACTTCGGCCAGGCGCAACATTACCGAGCGGTGCGGGCGAAAATGCCGCCACAAAAGGGGCAAGTAGTTGTTCCCGCTGAAGGCGCGGACCTCAGCGCAGTTCTCGCGTAGAGGCTCTAAATCGCCTGAGGGGGCAAGAAGGCGCCGTACCTCTACGCCGATCTGAGCAGTCCTCGCCCTCGGCGAAATCGAACGGTTAGCGAGTGGTGCAGTATGCGCCAATGCCCGTGGGTGAGGCTGGGTGCCAGGCGAGGGAAGCCGATGAGACCTTCCAGCCTCTCTATTACGCCGGGCCCGAGGACGTCGAATACGACGAGTCGGCAGAAAGGTCCCGAAGTCGTACTGCGTTGATTGGGCGCGAGAATTCGTAAGGAACCATTKGCACGAGCGCAGCGACGAGTGTGGCCTCGATAAAGTAGCTATCTGCAGTTTCCGCCTGATCGTGCATGGGGRCAGTCATTTCAGAACCATCTTGTCTGGGGTAGCCGCTTCGCCCGGGCCATCCCTTTCCCTGCCACGAGAGGCGCCTTCGAGTCGCCTCTCGTCATTTCTCAGCTCGATTCACGAGTACCCGTTTTCGACGGCAAGAAACAACTGCGCACTCGCGGCCTGCCCCCGGTACGCCACCCGGCCAGCACAACTTCTTCTGCGCATGCGACATGGGCTCGGAATGCCACGCTTAAATATGCAGCAGACCAGATCCCGTGCCCGTCAGTGCGCATCTTTGCGTCCGGAAGGGAGAATTATCCACAGAAGCTGTGGATAATTAAGAGCTGCAGGCKACCATAACGACAAGGATTCGGGGCACGTCACTTCCCTTATCGTCATCCTCCAGGATTTTCGTTTAGATGACTTAGCTTTTGCGCCGCTGCACGGCGGTTAGTATCCCCCGCAGGATCTCGATGGGKGGAGGCGGGCAGCCAGCCACAGCGACGTCGACKGGGATGACGTTGGCGACGCGACCGCAACTTGCATAGCTCTCGCCGAAGATACCACCCGTACAGCCGCAGTCACCTACCGCGACGACGAGCTTCGGCTCCGGCGTCGCGTCATAGGTACGCCGCAAAGCCTCTTCCATGTGACGCGAGACCGGTCCGGTCACCAGCAGCATGTCAGCATGCCGCGGGCTGGCAACGAATTTGATGCCAAGCCCTTCGATGTTGTAGTAGGCGTTGTTGAGCGCGTGGATTTCCAGTTCACAGCCGTTGCACGAGCCTGCGTCGACCTCCCTAATCGCCAGCGCCTGACCGAGAATATCGAGGATGTCCTTGTGGATGCGTTGAATCGCGGCGCCGCCATCGGCATCGACGGCCTGGGGCGCAGGCTCGGTCACGATGCCRGTACGGGCAATTTGCTTGAGGAGGAGCCACATCAGAGGTCGTGCCCCGAATAGGAGAGATTGAAAGACTTGTTGATCAGCGGAAAGTCCGGAACGATATTGCCGATGACGGCGTGTTCAAGCACTGGCCAGTTCTGCCAAGAGGGATCATGGCAGTGGCAACGCAAGATCCGGCCGTCGCCGGCGATCTCGAGGGCGACAAGGACTTCACCACGCCAGCCCTCTACCCAGCCTGCTCCGATGGAGATTTTGTTCAGCATCCGGAGGTMACCACATATCGCGCCACCCGGCAGCTCCGAGCAGATGGCGCGAACGAGCCGCAGGGATTCAAGCGTCTCGTCGAAGCGCATCGCCACACGTGCGGCGACATCGCCGTTTCGGTGCGTGGCCATCCTGACGTCTAACCGATCGTAGGGCGGCCATGCGTGGTCGCAGCGCAGGTCCGCCGCTTGCGCGCTGGCGCGCCCGGCGAGCCCCGTGAGGCCAAGCTGGGCTGCGAGTTGTGGCGCCACCCGCCCCGTGGTGAGAAAACGGTCCTGCAGGCCGGCATGTTCGTCATACACGATCCGCAGTGCGCGGACCTTGCGCTCGATGCCGTCGCACTGCTTGCGCAGCCAATCCAGCATCGGCGGCGTCAGGTCGATCGCAACACCTCCGGGCACCACTGCATCCATCATGAGCCGGTGACCGAATACCTCCTTAGACAGGCGCTGCCAGTCCTCGCGCAGTCGCGAGAACTGGGCCAACCCAAAGGCCAATCCGGCATCATTGCCCAAGGCACCGAGATCGCCCAGGTGGTTGGCCACGCGTTCGCGCTCCAGCATCATGGCACGCAGCCAGGCTGCCCTTGTCGGTATCTCGCTGCCCGACGCGGACTCGAGCGCCATGCAGTAGGCCCAGGCATAGGCCACCGTCGAGTCGCCCGATACACGGCCGGCTAGCCGGTGGGCTTCAATCGGTGCGACTTCGGTGAAGCGTCGCTCGATGCCCTTGTGCGTGTAACCCAGGTGGGCTTCCAGCCGCAGCACCTTCTCTCCGACGACGGAGAGGCGGAAGTGGCCGGGTTCGATGATGCCCGCGTGCACCGGGCCGACGGCGATCTCATGCACGCCATCGCCATCGACGCGTACGAAAGGGTAGGCCGTCGGCAGCTTGCCCGCGGCGACCAGCGGCTGCGTCCCGTGTCGCAAGGGAAATGACTCGGGCTGCCACAGGCCATGGTCCAGCCAAGGGCGTCGGTCGCGGCTGCCGTGCACATGGATGCCCGAAAGGTCAACCATGGCGCGCTGCATCCGCCCGGCGCACGGGAATATGGCGCTCAGATCCGGAACTCCCTGCGCTGGATCGTCGAGCCGCAGTTCGAGCCAGACCAGGCCCTCCGGTACGGCATACGCGGCACATGCCGCMAACGCGCCCCCCGCGGCGCTACGGTCGACACCCCACACCGATATGAGGCGCCCTCCCGTGTCATTAACCGTGCGCGCTGCCGCGCTCCATGCGTCGGGACTGACCAGCCCGTGCCATACCGGCAGCGGTGCCGGCAGGCCATTCAGCTTGAGTCCGAGTTCAGGCAGAGCCATGCGCTCAACTCCCCAGCATGGCAGCCGCCTGGCGGTACCATGCATCCAGATACGGCGGGATATAAAGTCCCAGCATCAATCCAAGTACGAGGTGTGTGAACACCGGAATCAGCGCCGGCGGGTGTGCCAGGGGTTTCAGGGTGGTCTCGCCGAAGACCATCGGCTGCACGCGACTGAATACCGACGCAAAAGCCAGGCCGAGCGCGACCAGCAGGAAGGGCGTGGCCCAKGGTTGCTCACGCATCGCGGTGGTGACGATCAGGAATTCGCTGGCGAATACCCCGAAAGGCGGCATTCCCAGGATAGCCAGCACGCCCAACATCAGGCCCCAGCCGACCGTGGGGCTGACGCGGATCAGCCCGCGGATCTCGTCCATGACCTGCGTACCCGCTTTCTGCGCCGCATGGCCGACGGCGAAGAAGATCGCGGACTTGACCAGCGAATGCACCGTCATGTGCAGAAGTCCGGCGAAGCTGGCGATCKGCCCGCCCATGCCGAAAGCGAAGGTCATCATGCCCATATGTTCGATGGACGAATAGGCGAACATGCGCTTGACGTCCCGCTGGMGGATAAGGAGGAAGACAGCCGCCACGACGGAAACCAGGCCGAAGCCCATCATCAGGTGGCCGGTGAGATGGTTGTTCAGCGCGCCGTCCGTCAACACCTTGCAGCGCAGGATGGCGTATAGGGCCACATTGAGCAGCAGGCCGGACAGCACGGCGGACACCGGGGTCGGCCCCTCGGCATGCGCGTCCGGCAGCCAGTTGTGCAGCGGCACCAGGCCGACCTTGGTCCCATAGCCGATAAACAGGAAGGCAAAGGCCAGGGTGATGATATTCGGGTCCAGCCGACCCTTGACCGCATCGAGGTTGGTCCACAGCAGCGCGCCGCCCTCGGTGCCAATGACCTGCTCGGCTGCCATGTAGAGCAGTACGGTGCCAAAGAGTGCCTGGGCGATACCCACGCCGCACAGGATGAAGTACTTCCAGGCTGCCTCGAGGCTGGCTGCGGTCCGGTAGACGCTGACCAACAGTACCGTGGTCAGCGTGGCGGCCTCCATCGCGACCCACACGATGCCCATATTGTTGGTCGTCAGTGCCAACAGCATCGTGAACGTGAATAGCTGGTACATGCTGTGGTACAGGCGCAGCCGCGGCGGCGTCATCTTGCCGTGGTCGCGCTCCACGCGCATGTAAGGCCGCGAGAAGATCGACGTGGTCAGGCCCACGAACGCGGTCAGAGTGACCAGAAACACGTTCAAGGCGTCTATGTAGAACGCACGGTCCCACACGAGCGTGGGACCGTCGTCGATGATCCGACCGGTGAGCAAGCAGGCCGCGATGAAGGTGCCCAGGCTGAACGCGACGTTGACATCGCGCGCACTATCGCGATGGCCCACCAGCGCCAGCACCAGCCCGCCGGCGAGCGGGGTTGCAAGCAGGAAGGCTAGCGCAATCAACTCAGTCCTCCTTCAGCTTCTCGAGGTGGCGGATGTCCAGGCTGTCGAACTGCTCACGGATCTGGAACATGAACACGCCCAGGATCAGCACGCCGATCAGCACATCCAGCGCGATGCCAAGTTCAACCACCATCGGCATGCCGTAGGTTGCCGAGGTGGCGGCAAAGAACAACCCATTCTCCATGGCCAGGAAGCCGATGACCTGCGGTATGGCCTTGGAGCGGGTGATCATCATCAGGAACGACAGCAGTATGCAGGCTAGCGCGATGCCGAGCGTGCCGCTGGCCAGCTTCACCGACAGCCGCGAGATAGGCATGGCCAGGTTGAACGCGAAGATCACCACCAGGATGCCGATCACCATGATGGTCGGGATATTGATCAGCGTCTCCACGTCCCAGCGGATATCAAGCCGGTCGATGACGCGGTGCAGGAGATAGGGGATCAGCAGCACCTTGAGCACGAATGTCACGCCGGCCGACAGGTACAGGTCCGGCTGCCGGGTCACGTAGCCAACCACGGCCGTCGCCAATGCCAGGGTGGCGCCCTGCAGCGTGAACAGGTGGATTAGCGAAAGGACGCGGCGCTGCGAGATCATCCCGAAGGCGAGGATGAGCAGCACCGCACCGAGCAGGTTGACGAACTGGGTCAGTAAGGTGCTCATGTCAGCGGGCAAGCAGCAAATGCACCAGCATGCCGATCACCGCCAGCAAGAAGGCAGTGGCCAGGAACTCGGGGACGCGGAAGATGCGCATCTTGGCACTCACTGTCTCCAGCGTGGCAAGCAGGATGCCGCCCACGGTGAGTTTGAACAGCAGCGCCGGCAGCGCCAGCAGCATGGACAACGGCGCCTGGGCCTCTGCGATGCCCCAGGGGAAGAACAACGCCAGTCCGATACAGGAGTAGGCGAACAGCTTCAGGCTTGACGCCCACTCGATGAGTGCCAGGTGGCGGCCCGAGTACTCCAGGAGGAGTGCCTCATGGATCATCGTCAGCTCCAGATGCGTGGCGGGGTTGTMGACCGGCACGCGGGCGTTCTCCGCCAGCGACACCATGGTGAAGGCAACGCCGGAAAAGGCCAGCCCGGGGTAGATCGCGAGGTCACGATGGGCGAGTGTCTCGACGATGGTGGTGAGCGACGTCGACTTGGAGACTAGCGAGGCCGAGAACAGCACCATCAGCAATGCGGGTTCGGCAAGAAACCCGATCAGCATCTCGCGCCGCGCCCCCAGGGTGCCGAAGGCCGTGCCGATGTCCATCGCGGCCAGCGAAATGAAAACCCGCGCTAGCGCGAACAGGCCGACCAGCGCGATCGCATCAGCCGCAGGTGCCAGCGGGAGGTCGGTCGAGAGCGTTGGGATGATCGCGCACGCCAGGGCCATACAGCCGAACACCACGTAGGGTGTGGCGCGGAACAGCGGCGACGCGTTGTCGGCCACCACCGATTCCTTGTTGAACAGTTTGTGCAACATGCGATATGGCTGCCAGAGGCTGGGCGCGGATTTGTTTTGCAGCCAGGAACGCCATTGATTGACCCAACCCGTCAGTAGCGGCGCCAGGGCGATCGAAATCGCGATTTCTAGCGACTGCGACAGCAAGCCGGAGACCGTCATGGAAGCCTCATCGCATCACCGCCAGCAGCGTGGCAACTAGTGTCAGGAAACTGTATAGCAGATATACCGAGATGCGCCCTTGCTGCATCAGKCTGGCCAGTCGCGCCAGGTATGAAGCCAATTCGGCAGTGGGTAGGTACAGCCAACGCCAGAAGCGGTCCTCGACGGTCACCCGGTAGCGCGGCTGTTCGTCGAACGGCGTCGGCAGGTCGCGCTGCATCAAAAAGAAGGGTTCGAAGATCTGACGGATTGGCTGGCCGAAACCCTCGGCGGTATCCTGCATGCGCGCGGTGCCCCAGGGAAATCCGCAGGCCCATGGTGKGCCGCGGCGCAGCCGGCCATGGTAAAGCCAGCGCACGAGCAAGTAGGCGAGCGCAAAGCTAGTCAGGATGCCGAGGAGGAAGATCACCGGCCCGTAACTGGCTTGACCTAGGCTGCTCGGCGCCAGCAGCCAACTGCTGGTAGCCGCTCGGGCGCCCAAACCGGCGGCAACCAGCTGCTTCGTTACCGGGTCGATCAGCTGGATGAACTGCGTCGGCAGCAGGCCAAGCGTCACACAGCCGAGGGCGAGCCATATCATGCCTGCGCGCTCCCAGGGACCGGCGTCATGCGCGTGGGCGAGTTTGTGCTCGCGCGGCTGGCCGAGGAAGATCACACCGAAGAACTTGACCATCGTGTAGCCGGCTAGGGCCGCCACCAGCGCGATTAGCGCAGCGACCACCGGGATCAGCATCGTCAGCAGCGGCACGGGCAGGCCTGGCGTGAACAGGAAGCTCTGCAGCAGCAGCCACTCCGACACGAAACTGCCGAGCGGAGGCAGCCCGGCGCTGGCCAGCGCGCCCAGTAGCGTAAGCCAGCCAACCCAAGGCATGTACCGAATCAGCCCGCCCAGCTTGCCGAGACTTCGCTCGGCGGTGGCATGCAGTACGCTGCCCGTGCCGAGGAAGAGCAGGCTCTTGAATAAGGCATGGCTTGCGACGTGATAGAGCGTCGCGGTCAGGGCCAGTGCCGCCATCGGCCTCATGTCGTAGGCCGAGAAGATCAGGGTCAGGCCCGTGGCGACGAACAGCAGGCCCATATTCTCGATGGACGAATAGGCCAGCAAGCGCTTCATGTCGCTCTGCACCGCGGCAAAGACKACGCCGAACAGGGCAGTGGCCAGGCCGACGGCCAGAAGCAGCGCGCCCCACCACCACAGACGCATACACAGCAKGTCGAAGGACACGCGCAACAGCCCGTAGATGGCTGTATTGAGCATGACGCCGCTCATCATCGCGGAGACCGGCGAAGGCGCGGCCGGGTGTGCCTCCGGCAGCCAGACATGCAAGGGCAGGACGCCGGCCTTGGCGCCGAAGCCGAACACGGCAAGCAGGAAGCCGACCGAGGCCCAGAAGGGCGTCAGAGCCTGGTCACGCATGTTCGCGAAGGTGTAGTCACCGGTGTTGGCCTGCAGAACACCGAAGCAGAGCAGAATCGCGATCGCGCCGATACGCGCCATCGTGATGTAAAGGTAGCCGGCGCTGCGTACCTCTCGAATGCGGTGGTTTGCTGTCACCAGGAAGAACGACGACAGCGCCATGGTCTCCCACATGACMATGAACGAGTAGGCATCGTCGGCCAGGATGACACCGGCCATGCTGGCCAGGAACAGGTGATATTCCAGGCACAGCAAGCCTGGCGGCGTGCCCTCACCCTTGCGGAAATATCCGGCTGCAAATATAGAGATGCCCGCCGCCGTACCACCGATCACCATTAGGAAATAGGCGGAGAGGCTGTCGAGCCGGATGTGGAAGGGCAGTGCTGGCAGTCCAATGGCTAGTACGGCGACCTCGGGCGTGCCAAGCACAGCGGCAAGTGCCAGGCCGAAAAGCGCCAGCCCAAGCAATCCGCCGAGCGGGAAAAGAACGCGAGACACCAGGGTCAGCCGCTGCAGCGCGGCAACGCCTGCGGCCCCGACGAACAACCAAGCCCCCACAACAACAAGCACCCAGTCGATATGGAGCCATTGAGCGACGGGGGGCACGCTGCTCATGGCCTAGGCCTTGCGACGTGTGGCGCGCCGTCTGGTGGGGGGGGGCGCTTCGGCCTGCGCCGGTGCCTGTTCCTGTGGCGGTGTTCCGTCGTCAGCAGGCTCGGTATTGCCCGCGTGCAACCCGCTGGGCACGTACTGGACCCCATGTTGAGCGAGGTATTCGCGGATGAGCTGGCGCACCACTTGCGATGCCGTCAGATCCTGTTGTGCACAAAGGCGCTCGAAAGCGGCCTTCTTGTTGGGATCGATGAGCAGCGTCAGCCGAGCAGTCTTGATCTCCATGGAGCCTCAACATGCCAATACGATGGTCAGATGCGTCACATCATACATGAACGCCGTGCGACCCAAAAGTGCTTGCCGCCGCCGCGGTTCACCGTCAATGAAGCGACGGCAAAGGTCGCTAATTGCTTGCGACAACCTAGCATACGGAATGAAGATTGCATATGCTACAGAACCTAATGTAATGCAGTAGCGGTGTAATCAACATGTTAATCCTATTAACATATTCCGTCCCAGATTGACCTTGTGCGCAGGCGCGCCMTAGCTGGTCTTTGGAACCTTTGCTCACGTGGCATTTTGTGAGAACCCTCATCTGCCTGAGGGTGACGAGGCGTGGGCGATAGGGAACGGTGATCGACTCTTTCGATGGCCTCGAATCCAGGCAGACAAGGAGAAAGATATGTTTGCGCATCTTCTGCTCGCGGTCGATGGCTCTTTTCTATCTGATGCCGCCTGCCATAAGGCGCTTGCCCTTGCGCAGCAAATGAACGCCCGGGTTACGGCGCTTCGGGTTGGCCCGAACTACCATGTTCTGACCTATCACACTGAAATGCTGACGGACACCCGAGAGCGTTTCACGCAGGAATCCTGGGAGGAGGCCACRAAATATCTACAAGGCGTGGCGAGCGAAGCCGCCGCCGCAGGGGTGCCCTGTGATACGACGTATCTGGTCAACGATCACCCGTACGAAGCCATCATCAAAACAGCCGAGGATAAGGGCTGTGACCTCATCGTGATKGCGTCGCATGGGCGGCGCGGCGTGCAGGGACTGGTGATTGGCAGTGAGACGCAGAAGGTCCTGACTCACAGCAAGATCCCTGTACTGGTGTATCGCTAGATACCATGGCATCGAAGCGCGTGAGGCATTGGCGACAATGGGCTGGCAATGCCATGGACGTCCATTCGCCTGGAAGCAAGCGGCGACAGGACTACGAACCGACCGGGGGAGTGACCATCTCCACTGGCCGTATGGAGGACGGAGAGGCGACCATGGAACTGCTTGTGGAACAGGTGGAGGTTTGGGTGGCAGGGATTCCGGACAAGCCAGGTGGACTGGCCGGATCGTTGGCCCCCCTATGCGATGTGGGAGCCGATCTGCAACTCATCATCGCGCGCCGCAATCCGGACAAACCTGGTGACGGCGTCGTATTTGTCACCCCACTACAGGGTGATAGAGAGATTGTGGCCGCGGCTCTGGTTGGCTTCAACGTGACACAAACGCTGCACTGCGTTCGTGTCATGGGGATTAACCAACCGGGCATCGCATCGGCGCTGACGGAGAAGCTTGCCAAAGCGAATTTGAACCTCCGCGGGTTCTCCGCTTCGGTGATCGGTACGCAGTTTGTCGCCTATGTGGCAGTCGACTCGCAAGCCGAAGCCAATAAGGTAGTTGAGGTTCTCCAGGCTGCCTGAGGTCCAGCGCTTATGCATCAAGGAGAGGAGTAGTGGGGCGCCGGAGCGCCGAGGAGACGTATTCACATTGCCCGCTTGAAGGGCATGGACTGCGGTCCTGCGCCACCCTGCCTGTTGCCGAATCCGGCTAGTTGACGCCAGCACCACGCATGGTGGCTGATCGTAGGCTCGTCCTGAGCCCAATGCGTCGCAATAGTGTCTGAATAGCGGCCGTGGCGACGTCGTCCGTCTCTTGTACATCCTTGAGTACCGCCTGAATCCGCAAGGCCAGCGCTTCAGCAAGCCTTGCCGCAGTGTCGCGCAGCGGACAAGCGTCGCATCTCGCGTAAAGCGCGACATCTCTAAGCAAGGCGTCACCCCGATAGATAGCCACCAGCACCTTCGGTTGGTAGCTACCGTCATCGAGCGCTTTTGCGCGCGGCGTGACGCGATAAGTGACCGCCGGCTTGTGCATGGATGCCTCCCGATAGTTGCCAGACCCTGACTCCGGTCTCGGCATGCCGTAAAGCCAAGTATGAGATTGAGGCCAGCACCACGCATGGAAGGTCCCGATTGGGCGGTAGGCATCTCGGGATGCCTCGCAGTGGTCATTATCAGTGCGATGCCGAGGCCGACCTGCAGGGTGAGGCTGGTAGTCCGCTATGCGGACATCGGTCACTCGCGGTCATTCTTAGCCAGAACCGTAGCGCCAACCTGGGGCCGGGTGGCATAGGCCACCCCATGCTGCTCCAAATAGTCGCGGATCAACTGGCGCACCACCTGCGACGGCGTCTGATCCTGCGCCGCGCACAGGGTTTCAAAGGCTTTCTTCTTCACGGGGTCGATCAACACGGTGAAACGAGCGGTCTTGGATTCCATGCAGCTTAGAGTAGTGTTGTATGATAATAGCGTTATCATTATATACAAGTGAGCGGCCAAGTGCAGCCTGTGGTTCGGGCATACCCAGACGAGCATGTTCCGCCGCCGGCGGCAAGCCATATGGGTAAGCGCCTGGAAGTTGCTTAGGGGCCGCTTTTTATTTGAGGGCGATGTGCTAGACGCGACAATTGAAATGACCAACCGCATGGGCTTGCAAGGTCGCGGCTCAGCGCGGCTAACCTTTACCGCTGCCCAGTTMGAGTCMGAGATCCTGCTTGTCAGCAATGACTGCACAGCGAACGCCAAGAATGTGATGGACGTGATGCGACTCTCAGCGCGGGCGGGAACTCAGGTACGTATTCAGGCCACCGGCCCGGATGAAGTTGCTGCCGTGAAAGTCATCGCCGCACTGCTGACGGAGTGAGGAATTGAATACCACGCCTGATGGAGCCCCACACATGGACCCCAATCGCACCTCCTTTGAAGCCTACTTAAAGTTTCTCTCCGAAGCCCCCGACGACGGCACGCCGACCGTACCGGAAACCCCACTTGCAATTTCACTGCATTTCGATGCGCTGGCTACCCAAAGCATCATGTCGCGACGCGACCCCGACAAGCTTGTTCTTGGCTACACGCGGACGATGATGGCGTTTTTACTGCTGCAGCCGGCACCCACCAGGATCTCGATGATCGGCCTCGGCGGGGGATCATTACTCAAGTATTGCTATCGGCATCTTCCGAATGCGAAGGTGGTCGCAATCGAAATCGATCCGGCGGTGATTGCATTGCGCKATACGTTTCATATTMCGCCCGACGACGAACGGCTCGAGGTGGTTTGCGCGGATGGCGCCGAGTATGTCAAGAATCAGGACGCGCGGCCGGAAGTCATATTGGTGGATGGTTTTCTCRCTCATGGCATGCCGACACAACTGGGCAGCGCGGACTTCTACGCAGCGTGCCATGCCCGGCTCGCCGACGAGGGGGTATTGGTCGCGAACTTCCTCGACAGCGATTCCGATATCCCTTCCTATCTGGACGAAGTTCGTTCGGTGTTCGGCGACTCATTTTCCATTTCCCTGTCCGAGGACAGTTGCAACTACACGCTGCTCGCTTGGAAGAGCGCGCGGGCACTACCCTCGCTGGACGAACTGCTGATGCGCGCGCGCATACTGGAAACCACGCATCCCCTGAATCTGCGCGCGGCCGCGCGTCGTCTGAAACAGGGCAAACGGCTCGCGTCAGATCACACATTCTTGCAGAAGCTCACGGGCTGATGAGCTGGCGGGCCGATGTTGGATAGACACGGCCTGAACCGAAGGTAACGCCCACCGATGCGACCATGCCGATCCGATACTTGCGCAGACTGACTGGAAGGGAGCGCAGTCCAGAAGCCAACCGGCAACTGGCGCGTTATCTTGCCTTTGTGGCGGGCGCCACCAATGCAGGCGGATTCTTGGCGGTGCAGCAGTACACCTCCCATATGTCGGGCATCGTGTCCGCCATGGCTGACAATCTAGCGCTCGGCAGTGTCGGGCTCATTCTGGACGGCCTCGGTGCCTTGTTATCGTTTCTGGCGGGCGCGGCCTGCTCTGCGATTTTGATCAACTGGGGGCGGCGCGAGCGCCTGCACAGCGAATACGCGCTGCCGTTGATGCTGGAGGCGGCGTTGCTGGTATGTTTTGGTCTGCTAGGCAGCAATCTCGAGCATCACGAATGGCTGTTCGTGCCGGCGACGGTCATGGTGCTTTGCTTCATCATGGGGTTGCAGAATGCCATGATCACCAAGCTCTCGAAGGCCGAGATCCGGACCACGCATATCACGGGGATGGTCACCGACATCGGCATTGAACTGGGTAAGCTGTTCTACTGGAACCTGGCCAAAGCCGATGCCGCCAAGCCCATTGTGCTGGCCGACCGGAGAAAACTGCGAGTGCTCGTGACGCTGGTCGCGCTGTTCTTTACCGGCGGCGTAGTCGGGGCTGTGGGCTTCAGGCATGTTGGGTTCAGCGTCACCCTTCCATTGGCCACATTGCTGCTCGCCCTTGGTGCGGTACCCGTCATGGATGATGTGCGGATCCACATGTTGCGCTCGGATTTCCTCCCGCGGCAGGCCGCTCGTGCGCGCGTATGGGCACGCGAGGTCAAGCGAGACGTCCACGCGGTGTGGTTGGCAGCGCGCGACCCTCGCACGCCTCGGTATGCGAAAGCGCTAGCCGTGTTAGTCGCCGCCTATGCMTTATCTCCTATTGACCTGATTCCGGATTTCATCCCGGTCCTGGGCTATCTGGATGACGTGGTGCTGGTACCCCTCGGCGTGTTGCTGGTGGTCCGGTTGATCCCGGCTGAGGTGATGGAACAGCATCGCGCCGCCGCCGCGCTCGCTGCAGAGCGCCCCGTCAGTCGCGTCGCGGTCGTCGTGATTGTTGCGCTCTGGCTTGCCGCTGCTGCAGTGGTGGTGGCCTGGCTGGCTCGGCTGCAAGTTTGACTCGAACGCTCGAAATAGAAGTGGTGTACCCATGGTTGGGCAACTTGGTGCCAAATTGGGAACAGCGTGATGGCGTGGAGCCATGGATAACGTGCTTTGGGAGTGCTGCGAATGAATGCGCGTMCCATGCACGACTTTTGTGTGTCAGATGAACGATAACCAACAAACGAGCCTGCTTATGCTGATCGCGCTCGGCAAGGAGCGCGGATTCCTGACCCACGGTGAAATCAGCGACCATCTTCCTGACGGCAAGGACCAAGCCAGCATTACTGACAGAATTCTGGCGATGTTGGCGGAGCTTGGCATTGAGGTCGTGGATAGAGCGCCTGCTGACACGATGCTGTTAATCGAGGACGMGCCGGTCTCAAGCTCCGATGAGGCCACATTGGAGGAAGCTACCGCCGCCATCACGCAGAGCGATAACCGATTCGGTCGTACCACCGATCCCGTGCAGATGTATCTGCGGGAAATTGGCGCCGTCCAGTTGCTGACGCGCGACAACGAGGTAGAGATCGCGACCCGCCATGAAGAGGCAATCATGGAAATGGTTGACGCAATGGCGAGGTGTCCAACCGTCGTCTCCGAGATATTAGCCATGGCCGAGCAAGTCGAGCGCGACGAGTTGTCCGTAGATGAACTCGTTGATCACGTCGTCGATGCCCAAACCGTGCCCGCTGACAATCCGGGCAAGGATACCGGGTTACAGCTCGACGCCAGCGTAGGCGAGGAGGATGGAGAGCCCGATGATTGCGCCCGKAGTCCGAACACCGCCTCGAAGGCAACGTCAGCTGCCGCCTTGAAGCGGGATGTACTCGAGTGGCTCGCCAGCGTGCGAGCGCGGGTTATCGAATTGACCGCGTCCCACGGGCCTCATGAAGGTGGCACGCTCCGCGATATGCAGGCGCTGGCAGCGATTCGATGTGTGCTCGCCAAGCTGCGCTTCAGCCCAATCGCGATTGAGCGGCTCAGCCGAGTCCTCAACGTGCATCTTGAGGACGTTCGTCAAACGGAACGGCGACTCGCTGGAATCTTGATCGGTCAATGCGGCATGACACGCGATGAGTTCGCGCAGCGCTTAAAGGGTCGTGAAATCCAGTTCGACTGGCCGKAAGCGCTTGGGGCGGACTGTCCTACCCCCAACGGTTTGCTGCCGCGGCAGCTTCTGGAAATCCAGGCGCTGCAGCAACAACTGCTTGCCATAGAATCTCGCGCYGCTATTCCCCTTGAGGATCTGAGGGAAGTCGGCCGGCTGGTGACAAGAGCGCAGGTCAAGGCTCGCCAAGCAAGAGCCKAGATGATCGAGGCTAACCTTCGCCTGGTCGTCTCAATCGCCAAGAAATACATCAATCGTGGCTTGCCACTGTTGGATCTCATTCAAGAGGGCAACATCGGGCTGATGCGGGCGGCGGATAAATTCKACTACCGCCGTGGTTATCGATTTTCGACCTACGCGACCTGGTGGATTCGCCAGGCGGTGACTCGCTCTATTGCTGACAAGGCACCCACCATCGGCATCCCGATGCACCTCGTGGAGGTCGTTGKAAAGATCAATCGGGCCTCGCGCGAGTGCTTCAGTGAAACCGGAGCAATGCCGACGTCGGATATCTTGGCGGCCWAGGTGGGGATGAGCGAGAAGAAGATCAAGTCCATTTTGAACGTTGTCAAGCAGCCGGTATCGCTTGATATGCCGGTTGGGGAGAGCGGGGATGCGTTGCTGGGAGACACGTTGGCGGACGAGATCACCGCCTCTCCTCTTGATGCGGCAGTTCAAGCGGGGCTCAAGCGGGACTTGGAAGCCGTCTTGTCGACGCTGGGTGCGCGGGAGGCGAAGATTTTGCGGATGCGCTTCGGGATCGGCACTGCGACCGAGTACACGCTGGATGAGATTGGCCTGCAATTCGGCGTGACCCGCGAACGTATTCGKCAACTGGAAAGCCAGGCCCTGCGAAAGCTACGGAAGCCCGAGAGCACCKAACGCCTGAATGCCTATCGCGGCGAGTCGTGAGTGCTTCGCACGCGATGCGTTAGCAGGCCGGCAGGTCGACCAGAGGTACGCGGACAGGCCAATGGGGGTAGCCGCACAAATGATTAGTCAAAAAATTAGATTCTTTCGCTCACGGATTCCCTCATTCGAGTGCACCCCTGGATGCCATGACTGCTGTGGACCGGTGACGACCTCAACGGAAGAGATGTCGAGGCTTCCCGTCAAGAGCGATGCCGAGCACGAAGCTGCGCTTACAAACCTTAGTTGCCCTCATCTTGGCAACAAGGGGTGTCAAGTGTATGCTGAGCGCCCGTTGATTTGCCGGTTGTTCGGGACAACACCACGACTGGCCTGCCCGAACGGAAACCGGCCGGAGGCGATGGTCGATCCGTCTATAGAACGGCAGATTCAGCGCTTTTTCCTTGAAACGCGTCACGTGTTGGTTTGAGGTAGCGGGCGCGGTCTCCTACATGGGCGCAACGCGGTTMGAGGAAATACAGATCCAGACCGAAGCTACGCCACAGATGATGGCCTCCCGACTGAAGGCGCTTGAAGCGGACGGCATGGTCGAACGCCACCCATATAGCGAAAAGCCGTTGCGCTATGAATACCGTCTGACGGACAAGGGGTGGGCGTTCTATCCCGTGATCTACGCGCTGCGCGCCTGGGGCGAAACGTGGGCAAAGAAGAAGGACAGGGAACTGGCGATGCATTTCGTGCATCGCGAATGCGGGGACGACGTCGGGCTTGCCAGCATCTGCCCGCACTGCGGGAAACCGGTGGAGCGCAAGGATCTGCACGCTTCAATGGGTAACGATTTCGCGACGGAACGCGCAGCGCGACGTGCTTCCTTCAAGCGGAAATAACTAGACATCACGAATGGCGGCACGAGGCGCCCATGTCGCCTGTCCACTGAGCGCATGCCTTAGTCTGGCGCGAACGGCTGTCCAGAAGCGAATCGGCCTGTTCCCGGCTGATTTCTGATATCCGAGACCTGGTACTCCTTCCACTCGATCAAGCGGTTGCGAGGTCGGCATTCGGCCGAGGCGCTCTCCGACTGATCGCGCCACCTTCACACTTCCCGACCGCCTCTCCAACACGCGCAGCGCATGCGCGCACTGCGGGTCATCCGCCGCACTACCGCTGCGGTGTCGCTCCTGCTATTGCGGGCAGCCTTATCGAATCCTCTTCGCCTAGCACGCTCCTTTGATGACAGCGAGCTTGYCGCCACGGGCTACCGTCTCAGCCTTAATCGTCGGCGCTACCCACTGATCTCCCGTTCATCGGTCGCCGTCTGTCGTTGCTTTTCGTAGTCGCGACGCCCCTTCGGCCAACTGCCGTTTGTGAGCAGATCACCGCAAAGCCTTGTTTTTCTTGATACTATGATTTTCATAGCTACACTAAGACGTACCGATGTGTGAGACGTCACGCACCGTCAATCTTAAGCAGCAGGCGCCACTGCGAGAAGCGACTTTTTACTCAATGAMCTCAAGGAAATCKATCATGACTAGCAACATCGCCAAGCGCTTCGTACTCACTATCGCCCTGGTTACCGCCGCTGCCGGGGCGCAGGCAGCCGKACTGTCCCATCACGGCGCGGGTGGCCCGTACACCGACAGCGCCCGTTCGGTGCAGGAACCACGCAGTCCGTACACCGACGGTGCGCATGTGGAGTCCCACTGAGAGGTAGGCAGGCGTATCMGATGAAGACGTGCCGCCGCACGAGTTCGATCCTGAAATCGTGGCATGTCGTGCGGTCGCTTTGCCGGCTCTGACTGTCGAACCGGCCGCGCTCAACCTGTTTCCCAAGGAAGGACCCCGCAATGTTCAGTCATGTAGTGGTCGGCACCAACGACCTGGAAAGAGCCAGGAAATTCTACGACGCCGTTCTGGGCACGCTCGGCTATGGCGAGGGCCTGCTCCGAGCTATCGGCGACTATGCCTATCTCTCCGACAAGGGCTTGTTGATAGTGACCCGGCCACTTGATGGTCAGCCGGGGCCACCCCCGCCAATGGCGGCACGATTGGCTTCACCTGCCAGTMGATGGACCAGGTGGATGCCCTGCATGCCGCCGCGGTCGCCAACGGCGGCAGATCCGTCGAGGATCCGCCTGGTGTACGCAACACGGAAGCGGGCCMGCTGTATCTCGCCTATGTGCGTGATCCGGATGGCAACAAGCTCTGCGCTCTGTATCGCATTCCTGCCTGACACAGCCGACAGCGACGAAGGCTCGTTCGAACGGCCCTGGCCACGGGGCATCCAGCGGCTTTGCCGCAAGTCCTCCACGAAGCGAGGGCGGAACCATTCCCGATATCGCGTCAATCGATAAACGGCCAGTCAATCAATTTACAAGCTGTGTACTCGGTGGAGTAACACCACTGACGACCACGACGCCCCAATCCTTCCACTTGCCGAGAAATTTGATATGCAAGATAAGCCCAATTTCAATCGCCGTCGCTTTTCCGCAGCCGCGGCGGCAAGCGTTACCGCGGGATCGCTCGGAATTTTCAATCTCTCACAGCATGCAAATGCCATGACTACAGGTGCCCCACTTCAGGGCAGTGACGGGGTTGCCGTGCATCCGTTTCATGTGAATTTTCCGGAATCAAAGCTCGTCGAATTGCGTCGACGCATCAGGGAAACAAATTGGCCTGAGCGGGAAACTGTTTCGGATGAATCCCAAGGTGTGCAGCTCGCGACGATTCAGGCACTCGCGCGCTATTGGGCGACCGGTTACGACTGGCGCAAGGTCGAGGCGAAGCTGAATGCTCTGCCGCAGTTCATAACCGAAATCGACGGGTTGAACATTCACTTCATCCACGTTCGTTCGAAGCATGACAATGCCTTGCCGCTGATCATCAACCACGGATGGCCCGGCTCGATCATCGAGCAACTGAAGATCATCGATCCATTGACCAATCCCACAGCCCACGGTGCGAGCGCATCGGACGCTTTCCACGTGGTGATTCCGTCAATGCCCGGCTATGGATTTTCAGGCAAGCCGACGAGCACCGGCTGGGGTCCCGAGCGCATGGCCAAGGCATGGGCAGTCTTGATGAAGCGCCTCGGCTACACCCGCTATGTCGCCCAGGGCGGCGACTGGGGTGCATTTGTCGTCGATCAAATGGGATTGCAGGCTCCTCAGGGACTGCTTGGCATCCACACCAATATGCCCGCGACGGTTCCAGCCGACATCGACAAGGTGCTCCAGATCGGCGGCCCGGCGCCAGCCGGCCTGTCAGCGGAGGAGAAACGCGCCTTCGAGCAGCTCGACCTGACGTTCAAGGAAGTGAACTACGCCCGGCTGATGGGCTCGCGTCCGCAAACGCTCTACGGCATTGCCGATTCACCTGTCGGCCTCGCCGCGTGGCTCCTCGACCATAACGATGCCGATGGTCAACCGGCTGCGGCAGTCGCCTCGGCTCTGCAGCGGACCAGCAGCGCTACAGGCGAACTGACGCGCGACGAAATCCTCGACAACATCACGCTGTACTGGCTGACGAATACTGGTGTTTCGGCATCTCGTCTCTACTGGGAATACAAGGGCGGCTTCTTTAATGCCAAAGGCGTCAAGATCCCGGTGGCCGTGAGCGTGTTCCCCGGCGAGCAATATCAGGCGCCGCGGAGTTGGACGGGGCGGGCGTATCCCAATCTCGTCTATTACAACAAGGTCGACAAGGGCGGGCACTTTGCGGCCTGGGAGCAGCCGATGCTTTTTTCCGAAGAGCTTCGCGCGGGCTTCAAGCCAGTTCGCGTAGAGACGATGCGCCCGCATGACAATTGACCTGTTCAAGCTCACGGGCCGCAAGCCAATGAGCATATAAGCCTTCGTGAGGCTGCACACATCTGACTTGACTCGCAAGGCAACACACAGTTTAAGGCTGGAGACCGATCCCATGTCAAACAACGCTCCCATATCCTCATCGCGCCGGCACTTTGTCGGTACGGCCGTCGCAGCGACCGCCGCCGGCTCGCTGAGCCCGCTCGGCTTCGCAGGCACAAGCCTGGCATTCGGCAAGATCACGGAGCCTGCGATCGGCGACAAGACCGCGATTCGCCCGTTCCGCGTTCACGTCCCCGAATCGCAGCTCGTCGACATGCGGCGGCGCATCAAGGCCACGCGCTGGCCKGACCGTGAGACCGTGCMCGACGAATCGCAGGGCATTCAGCTCGCAACCATCCAAGGGCTCGCTCAATACTGGGCGACCGGCTATGACTGGCGCAAATGCGAAGCGCGACTGAATTCGTATCCGCAGTTCATGACCGAGATCGACGGGCTCGATATCCATTTCATCCATGTACGGTCGAAGCACGAAAACGCGATGCCGTTGATCGTGACGCACGGCTGGCCTGKATCAGTCATCGAACAGTTCAAGATCATTGATCCGCTCGTCAATCCGACCGCGTACGGCGCTCCGGCTTCAGATGCGTTCCATCTCGTGATTCCGTCCTTGCCTGGCTACGGATTCTCTGCCAGGCCCACCACGACTGGCTGGGGGCCGGAGCGCACCGCGCGCGCGTGGGTCGTGCTTATGAAGCGCMTTGGCTACGACAAATTTGCTTCGCAAGGCGGCGATCTCGGCGGCGTTCTGACCAACATCATGGCCATGCAGGCGCCACCTGAACTGATCGGCATACACGTGAACTTCCCTGCGTCCGTGCCGGCGGACATTCTCAAGTCGCTTGTCGCGGGCGATCCGACGCCCGCTGGCTTGTCGGATGAGGAAAAGCATGGGTATGAGCAATTGAGCGCAAACTTCAAGAGAAAGCGMGGATATGCACTCGAAATGGGTACGCGCCCGCAAACGCTATATGGACTCGCCGACTMGCCCGTCGCGCTGGCTTCCTGGCTCCTCGACCATGGCGACGGTTACGGCCAGCCCGCCGCGGCGTTGAGCGCGGCCGTGCTCGGTCATCCCGTCAACGGCCATTCCGCCGGCGCGCTGACGCGAGACGACCTGCTTGACGACATCACGCTATATTGGCTGACCAATACTGGCATCTCGGCAGCGCGTTTCTACTGGGAATCGCACTCGAACTTCTTCCTTGCAGCCGACGTCAACGTGCCGGCTGCCGTCAGCGCGTTTCCGGGGGAAAATTACCAGGCGCCGAGGAGCTGGACCGAAAAGGCCTATCACAACCTGATCTACTTCAATAAACCTGAAACAGGTGGGCACTTTGCGGCGTGGGAAGAACCGATGATTTTCGCGAGTGAAGTGCGCGCAGGATTAAGGCCCTTGCGGACATAAAGCGCGAAACGCTCCGATGCGCATGTATCGGAGCGCATGTCTTCTACGACAATGCGTGGAGCGCGGAATAGGCCCGCGGCATTCGGTAATCTACAGGCGGCTCCATACTGAACATCAACGACGGGTGAGAGGCCGCTATTTGTTCGAGGCAGACGCTTGAATGTCCGGTCCGGCGCTMAGACGAATGACGCCCGATGGCCGACAAGCGCCTGATCGACCCCGAGATCCGCGACGCCAGTGTCAGTCGGCAAGAGCTGCCCTTCGGCCTGGGGCAGCCTCTACGACTGCGTCTAATGCTCAAGCAGTCATTCGAAGGGGCAAGTGGGCCGCAGGCTCATGGGCGCCATGCACCGAAATCACCACAGCCCAACGCGCGCTCCGCTTGAACTGCGTGCCCCCTGTCATGGACAACGCTGCGAACTTCGCAAGAGCGCACAAATCCGCATAAGGCGGTCGAGGCGTCGCTTGCGCGATTCATCAAGGCTTCGACCAGCCCGACATCGTCCGGGCGTGCGCGTTACTGGCCGAAATGACGCCTGGCAGGAATGGGTTATGCGGGATCTGCTGGGGGCGCTAGGGGATTGCGCGGCGCGGCACCGGAAGACGGTCGAYGCGTGGCAAGGCCCGCGACGATTGCTTAAGCCGTGAGAATATTGACTAGATGCTCCATTTTGCCTTCTGCTTGTGCAAACGCCTCAGCTTCCTCCGTGATCGATCTTCCCGCTCGAAAGACCGTCTGAACAATGCCAGCGAGTGTGTGGTGTTTCACCAGGACGAATCCCTGATGCTTCCCAGAGGACAGGAGCTGCGTATAGGCTTTTAAATCGTGATACCCCACGCGTTTCTGGCTCTCCATTGCGCCCCCGTTTCGACGAGGAGGAATCGTAACGTTGGGGCAGTGCTCAGTGCGGCCTTGGACTGCCGCCAATGCGAGCGGAGAGGTATTGCCTATAGGCGTATTCAACGTCAGCAACGATCTGACGCAGGACCAGCGCATCGATCGTMGCGTTGATGATATCTACCGGCTGGTCCATCGTTTCGGCGGCGTCGCGCGCAGCGCGGATAGTAACCTCGTTGGCAGCGGTGCCGAGGTAGGCCTGGATGCCAAGGAATTCTCGCACGGCCCTGTAGTGCCGGAACAAGGTCGGCGACACCTTCCGGTCGTAGCCAAACTTCGTACCTAGGCTCAGGCCGGCACTGATGCGCACCAACTCCGTCACGCTGGCAGGAATAGTGTCAAGGTCCGGGAAGTGGTGTAACTGCTGAAAGACCTTCAGGAGCACCAGCAGACCAAGTCGGGATTCTTGCCCGCGTGTGGACCGGGTTGCCCAGTCCAGCTCTTCCGCGCTTGGTGTGTAACAGGCCCGCAATTCCTTGAGGGAAAAGACCTTCGGGAAACGCGGGTAGGCGGTACGCTCGACGGTGGCCATACAGGATCTCGACAATCGCTGAAAGGCCGGCCAGCCTAGCTGGGTCAGGTGACAGTTTGCTGCTTATTTCCACAAGTAATTAGTATCGCTTCTTATATAACCAGAAGGATTATGATAGCGGCTTGGGCGTATCTTGGTCAGGGGCCGCTACCACGATCATGACCGGTAATACTACCCAGATCGTGATCGACCTGGTCGATTTGTYGTCGGCCGGGCCTGAGCAGGCAGGCGCGATCCACGTGCGCTTGCGMAAGATGTTGCCCGCTGTGGCGGGCTTTGCCGCCGGTGCGGTGCTGGGCGCGCTGGCGTTCGCTGCCGTCAGCTTCTGCTGTGTCCTGCTGCCGGTACTGCTGCTGGCGGCGCTATGCCGCCAGCGGTGGCAGGCCAGGCTGGTGCTGGCGTGAAAACCTGCGAGGCGGCGCGTTCAACCATGACGCGACCCTCGCCCCCTGATCAAGACTGACGGGCCAGCCTGCTAGAACTTGTGACGGATGCCAAGCACCGCACCGAACTGGTTTTCCGAGCCGGAAACCGTGCCGAAGCCGGTCCCCTGAATGGAGCCGGTGCCACCTGCGGTCAGGCCTAAATTCGAGCCATCCTTGTTCTTGGTGTAACCGAGGTTCAAGTAGGCATCGGTACGCTTGGACAGCGCGTAGTCAGCCGATGCCACGAAGCTCCACGGATCCGCCTTGGTGCCCCGGAAGTCCTGGAAGTAGGCAACGCCGGTCAGGGACAATGCCGGGATCAGCTGATAGCGCAGACCCAGCCAGTACAGATTAGAGACGTTGTTAGCGCCGAGATTACCCGGGAGCGTGGCGCCACCGAGCGCCTTGGCCCAACGATATCCGGCGTAGGCCTTGGCGGGGCCGATGGAGTACGAGCCGGCCAGGCCGGCGCGGCGGATTTCGGCCTCCGTCAGGGGACCGGTCGCGGCCGCGCCGGGATTGGTTGAGTCGTAGATGGCGCCGACAGCGAACGGACCCGCAGCGTAGGTCAGGCTGGCACTGTACTCGCGCCCGATCCTCGGGCTGCCAGGGACTTCACCAGAGGCGCCGGCGCCGGTGTTCGCGCCAAAGCTGTACAGCGCCTTGGCGGACAGGCCACTGAAGGTGCCGATGTACTTGACCGAGTTATCGGCACGGCTGCCGAAAGCGGCGTCCTGCCCCAGGATCGAGTAGTTGGTGCTGACGGCCATCGGGTCGAAGTCAACGTTGAAATCATGGAACGGCGTCTGATGCCGGCCCAGGGTCAGGGCGTTCCAATTGTTCTGCAGGCCAACATAGGCCTGGCGACCAAACAGGCGGCCTGCGAAGGATGACTTGCCGTCGTCCACCGTGAAGCCGTTTTCCAGCACGAAGACACCCTTCAGGCCACCTCCGAGGTCTTCCACGCCGCGCAGGCCCCAGCGGCTGCCTGCCAGGTTGCCGGAGGTCATGCGCGTCACGCCATGGTCGCCGCCGGGTTGGTGGTTTTGGTACTCGATGCCAACGTCAATCAGGCCATACAGTGTCACGCTGGACTGGGCATACGCACTACCGGCAGCCAAGACGGCGACGGTGGCTGCAAAGTGTTTCATCTCCATATCGCCTCTTTCCTTGTTAGCATATTGGGAAACCTCTCTACAGTGCTTGTCCTGGCGAAAACACTGCGCGCAGTGCCTTGGAATAATAGCCCGTTCCCGGCTGACATTGACGGATCTTGGGCGACTTCAGTGCATTCGCGCCAGGCCGTGAATTGAGCGGCGAGCTGTTTGCGATGGCGCATGACCGGCTACGGGGACATTCCGATGACGGTTGCTGCCATGAAGGCGGGAGCAGAACACTTTCTTTCCAAGCCGTTCCGTGAACAGGAACTGCTCGATGCCGTCACGGAGGCACTACAGAAGGAGGGCTCGCGACGTGAGCATTTGTGCCGACTGGCTGCAGCGCGCGACTGCTTTCGTTCCCTGACGCTGCGGGAGAGTGAGGTCATGGCGCATGCCACATCAGGTTTGACAAACAAGGAGATTGCCGCCGCCATGTGCATCAGCGTGGTGACTGTCAAAGTTCATCGATGCCAGGCAATGCGAAAAATGAGGGCTCGGAGTTTCGCTTATCTGGTGCTACTTGCGCAAACTCTCGGTCTCGTGCTGCTTCCCTCTAAGTCCGAAGCTGCTGAGCAGCCTGCTATCCGGCTGCGGCCTCGACAGCTTAGAACCGCAACCCGAGCGTAGGGACGGCATCGGGCGGCGTGCAGAGGACGAAGGTCATGTAAGGACTGCACGACACACTCACGATGGAGGAGTGTCCGTCTTGCGAGGACGCAACGCTTTTTCAATGCAGTGGATCATGTCCGTATCCTGGAAGGGCTTGTAAAGGACGCACGTCGCACCCAATGCCATGGCACGCTGATCGAATCCCTCATGCGCAAATGCAGTCATGAAAATGACAGGCATATCGAGATTGCGTGCGCGCAGGGCCTCTATCAAAGCGAAGCCGTCCATGCCGGGCATTTTCGCGTCTGTGATCACGCAGGACAGGCAAGGCAGCGAAGTGCACCGCAGTAGCTCTTGACCGCCTCCGAACAATTGCACGCCAAGATCGAGCGAACGCAGCAGCCCGCCCACGGCATTTCGGACAGCGACATCGTCGTCAACTATTGCGATCGTGGCGCGAGCTATCACACTGACTCCTTGTATACGCGTTGAGCGCTGGCAATGCTCTGCTGGAATAGTAACGCCAAACCGGTGCATACCCTATCATACGATGGTATTGCCGATTCCTCGGGTGCACGTCCCACGCTACGTTGCGATGAAGTCACGCTGGCCAGGAAAATCAGTCCCCCCGCGATAGTGAGCCGGCCAGCTATTCTGTCCGATTCATACCAAGGTATTACATACATGGTTGCTTCGAAATGGCACCGCATATTCAAAAGTCCTTGTGGGTGCGGGCGGCCCCGGGACCGTTTGATGATTGATGATTGATGGTAGATGGCGCTATTGGGATTGTCGATGCTGCTGTAGTAGCGGAGCAGCGTCGCGTCCTTAGCCTGCAGTCGGCCTGCTTGCCCGCAGTGACGCGTTATCTTGCTGAAATCGTCGAAGGCACGAGACTTGGCTTGGTGCCGCCAGCCGCTCGATCGCAGACCGCGGCAAGTGCCAGTCTTGCTGGTACCGACTCAAGTTCCCGCTGCCCTCCGGAGCAGGACAGCGGTGAATCGGTCAGCTTACTTTAGGCAGTTCACTGCACGCCGGATTCCTTCACCATAGGTCGGATCGGCCTTGGTGAAATTCTCAATCTGCACGCGCACGATCTCCTCGGGCACGCCCTGCATCGCCACCGCGATGTTCGCGAACAGCCGCTGCCTCTGGCCGTCGTCGAACACCTGCTTTGATTGCGTCGTCGTTGCGTCCGCTGGTCTGATAGTGCTGGTGGATTTCATAGGCGAGCGTCAGGTTCAGGTTGCCGTGGTCATAGGCGGTGGCAAAGGAATACAGCGCCGGATTGCGCGGCACCGTTGTTTTCTCTTCCGGCAATCCCCAGGCGATGGCGCCGCTCAAGCCGTGCCACGTCGGCGACTGGTAGTACAACGAGTTCTTCTGCCGTCGATCAAATGAGCTGGTGTTCTGGACATTGTCGCTGGTAGAGGCAGCGCCATTGCCTATCAGCGCCATGTAACCCGCAGTGGTGGGGTAACGGGTCGTAGCTCTTGGTCGCACTTGTGTATGGTGTGTCCCAGTTGCCCATGAATAGGGTGCCGTACGGGCTCTGAAGGCCGAGCCGGGTATCTCGCGCGGCGATTTGCCCCGTGCCGTTGTCAATCGACAGGGCGCTTTCGATTTGCCAGATCGCCTTGATCCCGTTGGCCAACTGTTCCTCGCCCCGTAAGCCGAACACAGAGCGGTTATTCGTGAGCCGCGCCGTATTGCCCAATCTGGTGCCGTCGGTTGCGGTGGTCACGGTCACATACTCGATCGCCGTGTTCAGCCGGCCATAGATCGCGACGTTGTTGTCCGCCACGGCAGAGGTGCCGCGGCCGCGGCCAAAGACGCAGCCAGGGCCACGTGAATGCGCCGGGGCGCGATTGCGTTAGTGCGGCTGGCAGGTGCTTCGGGCTGCTTTCGGGAGCGGCTCATGCTGTTATTGGTTCCCTTCCTTGCTACGCGCGGGGAGGGATGCCGACGGTTCAACGGCCGTGTCCGCTTTGGGCGGTGTACCCGTAATCTTCGGGACGCATTCGCCGCGGAACCATGCAATGGTGACGGGCTCGCCGGCCAGCATGCGCTTGACCGGCGGCACAACCTGCTCGCCAATCAGCATGCCCAGCAGCCCGATCAAAGCAATTGCGGGCGGCGCAGGCGAGCGGACCTGCATCAGTGCATAGATAATGCCGACCAGGATGCCGGCGCCAAGGGAGATGAGATAGAGTTTCATATGTGACAAGGTTGGAGAGGGGGAAATCGGTGCGACGTCACGCCGGCGGCAAGCCCAGGCCGAGCAGGTGTCTCACGTGGGGCGGCTCGACGCCCACGTGGAAGCTGGCCAAGTCGCGCTGCACATCGGCATCGGCGTGCGGTACGCGCTCGTGCTGGCGCAGGTGCTCGGCCCACGACTCGACCAGGAACCACTCGGTCAGCAGTTCGGGGTTGGCCGGATCTTCCATCACGCCCCAGCTGAACGCGCCGTCACGCAAACGCTCTTCCGACAGCTTGTGCACCGCATGCAGAAACGCATCGCGGTTGGCGGGCGGGATGCAGTATTCGATCAGGATCATCACCGKACCACGGTCGTGCGCGATCTCGCCGGCCATCTCCGGTTCGGGCCAGTGACGTGCKGGACCGAGGTCTTCTTCGCCGCGCGGCAGCCGCATGCGGTGCAGGATCAGCGCGGTAACGACCAGCCCCGCCGCGGCGATCAGCAGCGCATGCGGTGTGCCCAGTGCCTGCGCCACAAAGCCCCAGACCAGGCTGCCACCTGCCAGCGCGCCGTTGAACACCATCTGGTAGACCGCCAGCGCGCGGCCGCGCACCCAGTTCGGCAGGATCGCCTGCGCCGCGCCGCCGAGCGTGGTCAGCGCCATGATCCACGCGGCGCCAAGCAGCAATAGCAGCGGCAATGCCAGCCATATGGGTGGTGCGCTCGACAGAGCCGCCATGACGACCGCCGTGACGATCGCGGACAATAGCACCATGCCATCTGCATCGAGCCGCTGCTGCAGCCTGGACATCGTCAGCGCGCCAAGGATCGCGCCAGCGCCCACTGCGCCCAGCAACACGCCATAGAGGCCGGCACCGCCATGCAGCAGCTGACGGGCTACCAGCGGCAACAACGCCCATACGCCGCTGCCGAAGGCAAAATGCACGGCAGCGCGCGCCAATACTACGTGCAGCTTGCTGTGCGCGCGTGTGAAGCGTAAGCCTGCTCGGAAAGCGCTGAAGAAGTGTTCGCGCAGCGGATCGCTTGGCTTTTCGGKACGCTTCCACCAGATCAGCGCAGCGATGACGAACACATAGCTGAGCAGGTCTGCGCTATACGTGGCAGCCGCGCCGAATGCCGCGAGCAGCAGACCCCCGGTAGCCGGTCCAATCGCACGGGCGACGTTCACGCCCAGCGAGTTCAGCGCCACGGCCTGTCGCAGCGTGCTCGGYGGCACGAGTTCGGGCACGATCGACTGCCACGTCGGCCCCATCATCGCCGCACCCACACCGCCGACGAACGCCAGCCCAATCAGGATTTCGATTGTCAGCGCCTGGCGCCACGCCAGCAGCATCAGCGTGCCACTGACCATGGCCAGTCCGATCTGGATCACGATCAGKAAGCGGCGCCGGTCGAGGATGTCGGAGAGCACACCGGCCGGAATCGCTAGCAGGAATACTGGCAGCGTGGCAGCCGCCTGGATCGTGGCGACCGCCGCCGGTGAAGTGGAAAGATCGGTTGCCAGCCATGCGCTGGCCACATCGCGCATGAAGCTGCCAATGTTACCGAGGATCGTGGCCACCCACAGTACCGCAAACGTGGGTTGGGCCAGCGGGGCAAACGTGCCCCCCGATGCAGGCCTGGCTGCCKAGGTGGCAGATTGCGTCATGGTTGTCTCCGCGTGCGAAGGTCATCCCACGCCACGAGCAGGAACCCACCCACCAGGCCCAGATGTTCGAAGAACGCGTTAGCCATCATGAACTACGCCTCGGGCGGTGCGCTCCAAAACCGGTTGGCCAGGAACGTGGCCATCAGCGTGAACGCCGCCAGCGCCAGTGCGCCTAGCCAGCGCCAGAAGCCGGTCAGGATCATTGCCGACGCACCAAGCTCCAGCGCAATCGTCGCCGCAGCCAGCGGCACGGCGGGCGACAGGCCGAAGCGMTGCATCTCTGTCACTGCGCTGGAGAAGTCAAACAGCTTGACCAGCCCGCCTTGCAGGTACGCCGCGCAAAGCAGCAGCAGGGCGATCCAGCGCACCCAGCGCGGCAGCAGGTGGGAGGAATTGCCGGCTGCCACCAGCGGAGAAGACGAGGAATGCATGGCGGGTCTCCGGTTTCAATACGGTACGGATTGCGAGATGCGTTAGCGGCCGGGAACGTTCAGAACGCCCAGCACGAGCAGCCMAGCGCCCCCCAGAAGCTGCTTTCGTCCGACGTMGGCACGCTCGATGTCCAGGCCTTGGCGTGAGCATGACCATGCACGCCGCACGAGCTGGCGCAGCCACAGGCGGTGTTCATCGCGAGCTGCTTTGCCTTGGCCGTCGGGCGCGGCTGGTACTGGCTGCCATGACGGGCCGGAGACCAGTCCGGCATCGCCGGCGGAATGTCCGGCGAGTGCTTGCCGAATTCGTTGTCGCCATAGACCACCTTGCCGCCCAGCACCGTCATCACAGACGTGATGTCCTGGATGTCGTCGCCCGGCACGGCGAAGTAGTCGGCCGACAGCACGGCCAGGTCGGCCAGCTGGCCCACCTTGATCTGGCCCTTCTTGCCCACTTCAGATGAGAACCAGGTGTTGGCCTCGGTCCACAGGCGCAGCGCCGTTTCGCGATCKAGCAGGTTGGCCTGTGGATACATCGACATGCCGCCGACGGTCTTGCCCGTGGTCAGCCAGTACAGCGAGACCCACGGGTTGTACGAGGCCACGCGTGTGGCGTCGGTGCCGGCGCCGACTTTCACGCCTCTTTCCAGCATCTTCTTGACCGGCGGCGTGGCTTCGGCAGCGCGTGCGCCATAGCGCTCGACAAAGTACTMGCCCTGGTAGGCCATGCGGTGCTGCACCGCGATGCCGCCACCGAGCGCGGCGATGYGGTCGATATTGCGGTCGGAAATCGTCTCGGCGTGGTCGAAGAACCAGTTCAGGCCGTTGAACGGGATGTCTTTGGCTACCTTCTCATAGACATCCAGCGCRCGGGAGATGGTCTSGTYGTAGGTGGCRTGCAGSCGCCACGGCCAGCGCTTCTCSGCCAGCAGGCGGATCACCGGCTCCAGATCGGCTTCCATCGACGGCGCCATGTCGGGGCGCTCGACGCGGAAGTCCTCGAAGTCCGCCGCCGTGTAGACCAGCATTTCACCGGCGCCGTTGTGGCGATAGAGGTCATCGCCCTGGCCGGGCTGCACCGTCGACGTCCACGTCTTGAAGTCGCTGAGTTCTTCCTTCGGCTTCTGCGTGAACAGGTTGTACGCCAGCCGCACCGTGAGCTGCCCGTCCTTGTGCAGCTCCTCGATGATGTTGTAGTCCTCGGGGTAGTTCTGGTAGCCGCCGCCGGCGTCGATCACGCCGGTCACGCCCAGGCGGTTCACCTCTCGCATGAAGTGGCGCGTGGAGTTCTTCTGGTATTCGGGCGGCAGCTTCGGCCCCTTGGCGAGCGTCGCATACAGAATCGTCGCGTTCGGCTTGGCCAGCAGCAGGCCGGTGGGATTGCCAGCCTTGTCGTGCACGATCTCGCCGCCCGGCGGATTTGGCGTGTCCTTGGTATAGCCCACCGCGCGCAGCGCCGCGCCGTTCAGGATCGCGCGGTCATACAGGTGCAGGATGAACACCGGCGTGTCGGGCGCTACCGCGTTCAGTTCCTCGATGGTCGGCAGGCGCTTTTCTGCGAACTGGTGCTCGGTAAAGCCGCCCACCACGCGCACCCATTGCGGGGCGGGCGTGCGGGCGACCTGGTCCCTGAGCATGCGCATGGCGTCCGCCAGCGAGCGCACGCCGTCCCAACGCAGCTCCATGTTGTAGTTCAGGCCGCCGCGGATGATGTGCATGTGGCTGTCGATCAGCCCGGGGATGGCCCGCCGGCCGTTTAGGTCGACAACCTTCGTCTGCGCCCCGGCCAGTTTCATGATGTCCTGTCGCGTGCCGACGCCGACGAAGCGGCCATCGCGCATGGCCACGGCGTCGGCCTGCGGGTTGGTACGGTCGAGCGTGGCGAACTTGCCGTTGACGAGGATGAGGTCGGGAGTCGGGGTCGGTGACATGGCGAGTAGCTCCGAAGAGGCTGCCGCACCGAGGGCGGCAGCCGAGGCGATGAAGTGCCGGCGGGTAATGGACATCTCGGCTTATGCGTTCAGGAAGGCCAGCAGGTCAGCATTGACCTGGTCGGCGTTGATCACGCACATGCCGTGCGACGCACCCGGATATACCTTGAGCGTGGCGTTCTTGACGATCTTGGCCGACAGGCGGCCCGAATTGCCGATAGGTACGATCTGGTCGTCGTCACCGTGCAGGATCAGCGTCGGCACGGTGATTTTCTTCAGGTCCTCGGTGTAGTCCACTTCCGAGAACTCCTTGATGCAGGCGTACTGGCCCAGGAGGCCACCGGCCATGCCCTGCGCCCAGAACGCATCGATGGTGCCTTGCGAAACCTTGGCGCCGGGCCGGTTGAAACCGAAGAACGGCACGGCCAGGTCCTTGTAGAATTGCGAGCGGTTTTCCGCCACGCCCTTGCGGATGCCGTCGAACACCTCCATCGGCAGGCCGTTCGGATTGGCCGCGGTCTTGAGCATGATAGGCGGCACCGCGCCGATCAGCACCGCCTTGGCCACGCGCTTCGTGCCATGACGGCCGATGTAGTGCGCCACCTCGCCGCCGCCGGTGGAGTGACCGACCAGCGTTGCGCCCTTGATGTCGAGGGCGTCCAGCAGCGCGGCCAGGTCGTCGGCGTAGGTGTCCATGTCATTGCCCTGCGCGGGCTGGTCCGAACGGCCATGGCCGCGCCGGTCATGGGCRATCACCCGAAAGCCCTTCTGCACGAGGAACAGCATCTGGGCGTCCCAGGCGTCGGCATGGAGCGGCCAGCCGTGGGAGAACACCACCGGGCGGCCCGTGCCCCAGTCCTTGTAGAAGATGCGCGTGCCGTCTTTGGTCGTGACGTAGTGGTCCTGCTTTGTGGCGCGGCTGCTGGCTGGCGCGGCTTCCGCGGCCGTGGGCGTTAGTGCGACAATCGAAGCCACTGATGCGGCCGCGGCGCCAACGGTGCTGCCTACCAGCAGTTGCCGGCGCGATGCATCGATGTTGTGACCTGGGTCCTGGGTGTGTTCTTTTTGCATGATCAGGGCTAGCCGAAAGTTGGCACGAAATCCTGGATGAATGAGATCGCTGGTTGCATCGGCCTATGCGCGGAAATCGTGCGTAGGCCGATGACTGTCTTTTTCTTGATCAGCTGTTTAGCGTGCGGGCACCGGGGCGATGGCTTCATGCGCCGTGGCCGTGCGCTGGGCGGCCTTGTGGACCATCGTGTACGCGTAGTCGACACCCATGCMGTAGGCGCCCGAGTGTTCCTTCACCAGCTTCATTACGGCGTCATACGTGTCGCGGTGGGCCCAGTCGCGCTGCCATTCGAGCAGCACCTGCTGCCAGGTCACCGGCACCACGCCGGCCTGGGCCATGCGCTGCATCGCATAATCGTGGGCTTCCTTGCTTGTGCCTCCCGAAGCGTCGGCGACCATGTAGATCTCGTAGTTGCCTTCGAGCATGGCGCACAGCGCGAAGGTGGTGTTGMAGACCTCAGTCCACAGGCCGGCCACGATCACCTTGTTGCGGCCGTTGGCCTTCAACGCATCGCGCACCTTCTGGTCGTCCCACGAGTTCATAGAGGTGCGCTCCAGCGTCTTCTGGTCCGGAAACACGTCGAGCAGTTCCGGATAGGTGAAGCCCGAGAACGACTCGCTCTCGACGGTGGTGATCGTCGTCGGGATATTGAAGATCTTGGCCGCCTTGGCCAGGCCGACGACGTTGTTCTTCATCGCCTGGCGGTCCATCGACTGGACGCCGAAAGCCATCTGCGGTTGATGGTCGATGAAGATCAGCTGGCTGTTCTGCGGGGTGAGGACTTCAAGCTTGGGATTGGACATTGCGTGCTCCTGTTGGGGGCGAGAGTAGGGCTGCCGCGGCACCAGCCGCCGCGACAGAGCCGCGTCGGGGCGGCTAGGCATAAGGGCCGCGACTGGCGTTTGTATCCGGATCGCAACCTGACGCAAGAATAGTCGGCGCTGTCGGCCATGGCCATTGTCGATTCGTATTAGTCGTGCGCGCCTTGGTTTCATCGCGACACCGCTAGGCCGTGCCACAGCAAACGGGAATAGCTTCCCCGGCCCTTGCGGCGTGAGGAGACATAGGGCTGTGTGCGACTCTGATGTGTTGCACCCTGCATACTGGCTGGCTGGCTGGGGCTGGCTCCGAGAGCCACGCCGAACTAACCCCATGGTATAAGTATTCAGGATCTCGGCAATGTGATGTAATACAAAGTTTTGCGGGGATCATGCCAAATTGGCGTGAGTGGGCCTGCCCAGACCCGCGCACCGATGAGTGCACTGGAGATTGACTGTGACAATCAACAGCTTCGTAACCGCGGACACCAGTGCGAGTGATGAAGCGATGGTGCTAATCGTTGATGACGACGCGATGCTTCGCGGCGCGTTGGAGAACCTCTTCCGATCAGTCGGGATGCGCGTCGCACTGTTCGCATCCGCTGCCGAACTGCTAGCATTCGAGTTCCCGGACGCGCCCACTTGCCTTCTGCTMGATGTCAGGCTCCGCGGGCAGAGTGGCCTKGACCTACAGACTCGGCTGTCCCAAATGGGCATCCAAGTCCCAATCATTTTTATGACTGGTTACGGCGACATCCCCATGACCGTTGCCGCTATGAAGGCTGGTGCTGAGGATTTTTTGGCGAAGCCATTCCGCGAGCAGGTCCTGCTCGATGCCGTGGCGGCCGCCTTGCAAAAGGATCAGCATCGCCGCCATGGCATGCGTAAGCTGGATGAACTGCGAGCCAGCTACCAGGGCCTGACGCMGCGTGAGGCCGAGGTCATGCGCATGGTGGTGACCGGTCTGCTGAACAAGCAGATCGCCAGCGAGCTAAGTATCAGCGAGGTCACCGTGAAAATTCATCGCGGCCAGGCCATGCGCAAGATGAAGGCGCGCACCTTTGCCGAGCTTGTATTGATGGCACAGCAGCTCGGCATTTGCGAGTCGCTGCTTTGAGTCCCTGTAGCCGCCCGCCGTCGGCGGGCGGCATCTAGTCTTGAGGCGGCAGGGTGAACTGAAACACGGCCCCGCAAGGCGCGTTGGGGCTGGCCCACAGCCGCCCTCCATGTGCCTCGACGATCAACCGGCAGATCGCCAGGCCCATGCCCAGACCTTCGGCCTTGGTAGTAAAGAACGTCTGGAAAACCCGCTCCGGATCTTCCGGCTCCAGTCCGATGCCAGCATCCTGAACGGCAACCAGCACAGCGCCGGATGCGTCGAGGCTTGACCGAATCAGCAATTCCCGCGGCCGCTCTGCCACCTCTTTCATTGCCTCGATGCTATTCATCATCAGGTTCAGGAGCACCTGCTGCAACTGCACCCGGTCACCCACAACCGGCGGCAGGTCCGGCGCCAGCTCCGTCCGGAGCAGGACTTGATGGCGGCTTACCTCTCCCCGKATGAGGCCAATCGTGTCTTCGATAAGGGTGTTCATGTCAAGGTGCACCGTGACGGCGGCCGTCTTCTTAAGCAGCGCACGCATTCCTCCAATCACTGCGCCAGCCCGATGGCCATCCTGAACGACGCGCCCCAACGTCTCTCGCACCTCGGCGAGATCGGGCGGCTGGCGAGCGAGCCAGCGCAGGGCCGCATTGGCGTTGGCGACGATGGCGGTCAACGGCTGGTTGACCTCGTGAGCGATCGAGGCGGTCAGCGCGTTCAACGTCGTCACGCGGGTAACGTGTGCCAGTTCGGCCTGTGCCTGGTGCAGTGCCTCCTCGGCGCGCTTGCGCTCGGTTAGATCAAGTATGTAGGAGACACCTTGGTCCCCACCCTCTTCGAATGTCGCGCACCCTAGCAGGACGGGCACGCGGCTTCCATCCTTGCGGAAGAACTCTTTTTCGAACGGCGGCAAGGTCCCGTTGATCCGAAGGTCCTGGAGCAACCGTGCGTCACGCTCGCGCCAGTCCGGGGGCGTCAGGTCCGTCCAGCGCAAGGGGGCTGAGGCGAGGTCCTCGCGGTCGTAGCCCAGCATGCGGAGGAACGCGTCATTGGCCTCGAGGATTCGGCCGTCCAGGTGCCAGATACAGATCCCGATGATGTTGGCCTCAACCAGGCGCTGGATCTTCGCTTCGCGTTGTGCGAKATCCCGATACAAACAAGTAATCTCCAGGGCGATCGCGGCCTGCGAGGCGAGCATCTTCAGCACGGCGGTTCGGCTCGGCGCGAAGACGCGTGGTGAGAGGTTGTTCTCGAGGTAAAGCACCCCGATGAGCTTGGCCTGTGTGAGCAGTGGCAGGCAGAGAATCGATCGGGCATGATGCTGCAGAATGTACGGATCGGCGGAAAATGGGTTCTGTGTCGCGGCATTGTCGAGAATAATGTTCTCGCCGGTGCGCAAGACATAGTGGAGCATCGATACCGGCAGCGCAGTCGCAGTCACGCTCTCGTCGCGGAGCTGCACCGTGACAATATCGCCACCGGTCGTAGCCTCTGCTGCGATGCGCTGATCGGCCCCTCGGGGCAGGATCAGCAGTCCCCGTTCCGCGCCGGCCTGTTCAATCGCGGTGCGCATGAGGGTGTCGAGTAATTTGTCCAGGACGATCTCGCCGGACACAGCTTGCGACACCGCAATCACGGTGGCGAGGTCCAGGTGTTCGACTGGCGCCCCKATCGTCGTCGTCGGTGCGGGTGCTCGCTCTTCCCCCCAGAGGTGCGGATACAACGCATCGAGTTGCCGCACCTTACCGCCGGCGCCCCAGCGGAGATAGCCATGGCGGGCATCCTGCAAATACACGCGGGCAATCTTTTCAAAGCCACGCGCAGCATAGAATCGCGCGGCCAACTCGTTGGCGAGTGCCTGGTTATGGATGAAATCATTGTCCTGTGCAGAGCGGATGGCCTGCTCGTAGAGGCCCATTGCATCAACTTCGCGCCCATCGAGGCGGGCGATTTCCGCGCCAACCAGTGCGGCTCTGTTCTCGAAATTCTCTGGACAATGCTCGGACCAGATAAGGAGCTGGCGATGATGTACGGCCAATGCCTCCAGGTGCTGGGTCCGTTCTGGCGCGGCGGCCGTGCTGCAGCATGCGGCCCGCGCCAACGCTGCGTAGAAGTGGTATTCCGCCTGCTCGAAGAACGATGGCGATGTCCAGAGGAGACTTTCTGCCCTGTCCGCCGCCGTTATGGCGGCTGCGTGGTCGTCGGCGAGGAGGCGTGCCTGCAGTTTTCGGATCCAGTACCAGCAGGTGGCGAGGGCGGGGCCCGGAGCCTCATCCAGATACCGCTCAAACTGTTCCTCGTTGAAATCATCATCATCGAAGACGCCGAAGATCGGGGTCAGGCCGCGCAGAGTTCGCGCTAGCTGGAGCTGGGGGGTAACCCGGTCGACGGCGAGACCGAACCTCGCCMGGCGCGCGAAGCCGATCGCGGCCTCGGCTTCGTTCTGCACCTCGGCAAGCGGATCGCCGCAGGCGAGCAACTGCGTAATGAGGTTGTTGCGCGCGAAGGACGCATAGGTAAGGTCACCAAGCTTGCTGGCCACGTCGAAAGCGCGCCGCACCAGGCTGCGCGAGGCACGGATGGGTTGCGTCCATTGCATCACGTGGCCKCCGAAAGCCTGGTAGACGCGGGCCCTGAAGCGGTCCAGCCCGCGCTGCTCGACCAGGTTCAGGCCGAGCTGGCCGAAGCGGAATGCCGCCTTGTARTCGCCGGACCGAGGCCMCRGGAGCATGCCGAGCCAGGTATAGGCGAGGCACGACGCGTCGCTGTTGCCATGCTCGAGGCTGAGGTTTGCCATCCGTCCGATGATGAGGGAGCCCAGGTTCACGTCGGTGTACCAGGCCGGCAGCATTAGCGCGGTCAGGACATCCATTGTCTCGCACGCGACCGCATTGGTCATCATCGGCAGGTCGAGCAGCGCCTCGATCGGGCGGTCGCCAAGTTGCCGCCACATCCGATCGTATTCCTGCAGAACCTCCTCATCTGTCGGGTGTGCCGAACACTGGACGCCGGCCCGGTACAGGCTGTCGAGGCCCACCTCGACGGCGCGCTCGCGCTGGCCGAGGGCCAGAAACAGCTCCAGCCGCAGCTGGGTGATGGAGGCCAGATCGGGGAGGCTGGCGGGACGGCACGCAAGCTCGGCCAGGCGCGCGTCCGCCGCGGCCGACGCGCCGGTCAGAAATTCGCATTMGGCGAGATGGAACTCGAGCGCGAAAGCAAACTTTGGCCGGTGCTTCCAGGCGTCCCCCTGCACGAACGCTGCACCGGCGGTGAGATAGGTTAGCGCCGAGGCGTAGGCCGTGGACGCTTTGGCGCGCTGGCCGGCGAGCAGATTCAGCTCAGCCACTTGCTCCCGCTCCTCGGCCGCGGTGATAAGGTCGGCGCCACGGTTGAGCTGGCCGACGATCTCGAAGACACGCTCAGCTATTGCCTCGGGCGGCGTGCCCGCAGCGAGCTGTCTGCCAATAGCGAGGTGCGCTGCCGGCCGCGCGCCTTCAGGAATCAGGGCGTAGGCCGCCTCCTGGATACGATCGTGCAGGAATCGGTAGATATTTCCCAAACGCAACACAAGTCCGGCGCGTACCGCCGGCCACAGGGCCGCGTCCAGCTCCGCCTCGCTGGCATCCTGGACCATGGTCAGGATGGCGATCGGCGCGTMATTACCGAGACACGCCAACTGCGTCAGGGCGTTACGGGTCGCCGCGGGAAGGCGTCTCAGCTTGGCGAGCATGAGATCGACCACATTGTCGGTGAAGCCCTTCGCCCGAATCTGCTCAAGGTCCCAGGACCAGCGCGCGCCACGATGATCGAAAACGAGCAGCCCCTCTTCGCTCAGGGCGGTGAGGAACTGGATAGCGAAAAATGGGTTACCGCCAGTCTTCTCCTGCACCAGGCGGGCCAGAGGTGCGGCGTCCCCAGTTGCGCAATGCAAGGCATCGACGATGAGTCTGCTTACATCGTCGAACCSAAGGGGGCAAAGTGCAATGTCATTTACCCGCCCCCCGGCCTGGCGGATTGCCGACAATCGCAGTAGCAACGGATGTCCAGGCTTGACTTCATCATTCCGATAGGCTCCGATAAGCAGCACGTGGCGTACCTCCGGCTGGGTCGCCAGATACTCGAGCAGATCAAGTGTTGCCGCATCCAGCCACTGCAGGTCGTCGAGAAAGAGTGCCAGCGGACGCGCGGGTTGAGCAAAGACGGCAAGCAGGCGCTGGAAAACCATCTGGAATCGGAGCTGTTCGTCGCGCGGCGGCAGCTCCGGAACCGGCGCCTGCGGCCCCAGAATCAGCCCGAGCCCGGGTATGAGCGGCACCATGAGGCCGCCATTCGGGCCCAGCGCCTCCGCCAGTGCGGCGCGCCAGGGCGCCAAGTCGGCCTCGCTCTTGCCCAGTAGTGGGCGGACCAGATTCTGGAAAGCCTGTGCCAGCGTCGCATACGGGATGTCTCGCTTGTACTGATCGAACTTGCCCGAGGCAAAGAGACCATTCCTGAGAGCCAGTGCGMTGCGCAACGCAAGCACGGCCGAGGTCTTCCCGATACCGGCGTAGCCGGAGACCAGCACAATCTCTGACGTGCCCTGGGTCACCACCCTATCGAAGGCTGCGAGCAAGGTCTCAATCTCGCGCTTCCGTCCATAGAGCCGCTCCGGAATCAATGGGCGATCAGGCAGGTCGTGCTCGCCGAGCGGGAAGGTGTCAATGCTTCCCCGGTTTTCCCATGTGGCCAAACTGCGCCGTAGATCGGCCTCCAGCCCCGCTGCGGTCTGGTAGCGCTCCTCCGCCGTCTTGGAAAGCAGCTTCATCACCATGGCGGAAAGCAATGGCGGGATCGACGGTACCCGTTCCGCCGGCGGGGTTGGCTGTCGGGCGAGATGGCTGTGCAACAGGTCCATCGGGTCGTCGGTGGTGAACGGTAGCACGCCCGTGAGCATTTGATAGAGCGTGACGCCGAGCGAGTAGAGGTCACTCCGCGCGTCGATTGGCCGGTTCATGYGTCCGGTCTGCTCGGGGGCCATGTAGGCCAGCGTGCCGGCGATCTCTTCCGGTGGCGCCAGTGCCTGGCGCTCGCGCGACTGGCGCGAGGCAATGCCGAAGCCCGTGAGCCGCGCCTCGATAGCGGCATCGTTCACCAGTATATGGGCCGGCTTGATGTCCTTGTGTATAAGACCCCGCTGGTGGACCTGGTCCAGGGCCGTGGTGATGCTGATGGCCAGGCGCAAGAAACGGCCTACCTCCATGGGGGCGCCCAGTAGCCCGGCAAGCGGCTCGCCGCCGGGGTCCTCAAGCAGCAAAACAGTCCGACCATGTTCCCGCACAAGCTCTAGCGGCCGCACCGCCCAACTGCCGTCCAGCGCGCCCTTCAAGTCGTATTCGTGTGCGAGGCGAGCGAGGCTAGAGGGCAGCGGGTGCTCGGCCGCGGGCCACACAGCCAGCACAGCCTTCGGCTCGCCATCTGGGCCGAGTCGCGAGCCTCGACCGACAACGCGATCGCCGTCCTCCCATGCGACCTGGAAGCCGACGCCAGTCTCAGTACCGAAAGAAAATAATGAGTTCATCTGCCCTGTTCCACTCTCAAATCGGTAACTGCCATTGCTGTCTCTGGACCGGATCCGTCGAACAAATGTTTCTGCTACTKTCGTACGGGTGAGCTGGTCTTGGTGGGCGATTTTGCCACGGGCTATGCMTTCATGCTTCGCGCGCGCATCTCGCATCACATTTTCTATTGCAAGGGCCGCACTCGCGTCMCTTGCGACGGCTTTACAGGCTCTTGGGTTGCTCGCGCAACGTTTCGAGCGAGAACACGATCAACAGACCGCCCTTGGGTTACCCCGTTTTATCGGACACCCATTAGCGGGACGGTGTCAAGTGAGCAAAGGACACCCGCGTCTGCTTGAGCGACCGATTTTGAATTCGAGTATCCGAATGCAGTGGCCCGAACTCGTCCGTTAATGAACAGGATGCCGGACAGCGAACTGACCAAGGCAAGGAGCGGTCCAGCCAGCTCGTGCTGCGCCAGCGGTAGTAGCAGCATCACGGCCGGCACATTCGATACGAGGTTCGACAGAAAAAAGGTGGCCCCGAATAGCGGTGCAAGCCGGTCGAGGTGAAGACCGGCAGCGGCGAGGTCGTTGATGACGGCGGCGGTGACGCCGGATTGCTGTAGCGCATGATTGACCACGAAGAGCGCCATGAACAGGATCAGGAGCTCCCAGTCGACGAGGCCAAGCGTCCGAGTGGAATGCATTTTGCGGTTCATCAACAACACGCCCGCGCCGATGAGCGCCACGTGCTCGCGCGGCCAAAGCCCGACAAGGAACGCCACGAGTAGCACTGCCGCAACTGCGAGTCCCTTGGTAGTCTGCCAGCGGTCCAGCGGCACTTCGTCGGCACGCCGTGCCGCCTCATCAAACGTGCCCGCAGCGCTTGCGGGAGCCGACCTGCGACCCTTTACCTGCCAAGTAATCAATGCCCAAGTTGCCAAAAGTCCGAAGGTGACTGGCACCATCGCCTCGCCAACATAGGCGAAAAACGGCATGTGCAACGTCTGGCCGATCAGCATGTTCTGTGGGTTCCCGATCAATGTGGCGGCGGAGCCAATATTGGAGGCACAGGCAAGCTGGTTAGGCGGGTCAACCCCGTTGGATGGAATTGGAGCGCCAGGGTGCCCACACGCGGATCGATGTGGATGACATCGTCGATGCGCATCTGAGGGCGCAGGACGGCGACGCGTACGCGCAGCGCCACGCCGACCGCGAATCGCAGACGCTGCGGGCCGGACAGGGTCCGCCGCAGGTGTATGCCGCTCACGTCGGTAATAGTCAAGGTCACGAGGGTGATCTTGCCCGGATGGCGAGCCTCGTTCACATCGGCGCCGAACTTGCCCGCATCTTTCGGTTGGCTGTCCAGCACAGTGATGCTGGCTGGCCCGTCGAGATTTTTTCCCCGTCGYGACTCTGAACGGCTGTCCAAATCCGGCTTTCAAGCCTGCGGTTCCCCATTGGCTTAACGCGCCTGGCAATGACTTGAGCCGATGTCGCATTCTGCACACCCTTCCAATTGACGGGACGATTGGGTTATTACCCGCCGAGCATCAACTCATACCCTTGCTTCACCGGTAAAAGGCCGGAAGGAACCATATCGTCAATCAGGACGGAGCAGGAGGAGAGCGCATGAAGAGGATGGGAGCACTCTGGGTAATGGCGGTTGCAGCGGTACCTGGCATCGCGGCAGCAGAATCGGGGGTAACCCTGTATGGTGTAGCCGATCAGTACATGGAGTACGTCAATACCGGTGCGAGCCATGTTGCGCGCGTGGAAGACGGCGGCCTGTATCAGTCGCGCTGGGGCCTGCGTGGCAAAGAGGAACTGGGGAAGGGCGTATCCGCGGTCTTCACGCTGGAGACCGGCCTCGCACTTGACAGCGGCACAGCGCAGCAAGGTGGTCGTCTGTTCGGGCGCCAGGCCTGGGTCGGTCTGAGCAGCAACGAATGGGGCGCGGTGACACTCGGCCGCCAGAACACGCCGATCTACTACATCGAGGGGCAGGCATCGGCCTTCGGCTTCTCGCCATATGGTCCCTTGGGACGCCTGCAGAATAGCGGTCCTGCTGGCAGTAGCTTGACCGCACGTGCCGACAACTCTATCCGGTACGAGAGCCCGGAGCTTGGCGGGCTGCAGGGGAGCGCCATCTACTCGTTCGGCGCTGAACGGACCGACGCCCCACGTGATGCCGACACGTTGGCGGCCGGCAGCCTTACCTATTCGCGCGGTCCCCTGTGGCTGGGCGTCGCATACKAACGCACCTACAGCATTAGTGCCGTGGCGGGTGCCGATCGGGACGAGCGCGCACTTGGCGCCACCTATGAATTTCCCTTGGTGAAGCTGTTTGCGAACGTGCGCCAAGCTACGCGTTGGGTACCTGGGCAATCTACCCTCAAGGACCGCGGATTCCATATTGGCGCCACCATTCCTGTGGGCGGAGCTGGCCTGGTGCTGCTGGCGTATGGCTTTCAAGAATCGGTGGGCACACCGAATCGTGGGCAGCAGGCCTCGATCGGCTACCAGTACGCCATGTCGAAGCGCACTACGCTCTATGCCAACGCAAGCAAGATCTGGAATACGAATCTTGCAAACTACACGTTCTCCAACATCCCGAACGGGGTCACTGCGACCAGCGTGAGCGATCCGCGCGGGGTCATGATGGGCATKCGGCACCTCTTCTGATCCAGGCCGTCAGGCCGGCACTGGCGCCGGCCTGATACGGTGCCTCGAAGAGACATCAATCATAGGAAAATCATGAAGCTTCCCGGTATCGCCTTGGTCTTGGGCATGCACTTTATCTGCGCGTCGGTCGCGTCTGCGGCAGACACGACACAGTTGCAGACCCTTAGCGCGGACGCAGCGGTTCGGCTTACGGATGCCGCCAGTCGCTTTGCCAAGGACCGAAAACTAGCTGTCAGCATTGTCATAGTCGACGCTTCCGGCCATTTTCTAAGCGGCGTAAGAATGGACGGGGCGCCGTTTGCGACGTTTGATGTCGCACGCGGCAAGGCAATCGCTTCAGCAGCGACTGGTGGAGTGTCTGGAGCCGAGCTTGTAAAACGATATCAGGCAAACCCCATCGTTTTCGGCCAGATGAGCTCCCTTGTGTATGGCGGACCGGTCTTCCCGTCGCAAGGGTCCCTGGGTGTATATGTTGAAGGCCGGTTTGTCGGCGCAATCGGAGTCAGCGGCGGGCCCTCGGATGCGGACGAAGAGGTCGGGCGCCGCGGCTTGGCAGCAATCGGTGCCACCGAGGCCCCCTGATCTGATAGCCTGCCCCGAGCAACTCGGGGCACGTKACATATTGCGTCAGTTACAGGCCGTGGCGCTGGATCAGGAATCGCTCGATCCGCGTAGCAAGGTCCACTGGGGCTTCATCCATCGGATAGTGTCCGGCGTTTTGTATGACATCGATGGTCAGATCGCGAAACGCCTTCCCGTACGTCTGTGCCATGACATCAGTGGTCAGCGACGGGTCATGCTCACCCACCAGCAACAGCGTTGGGATGCTGGTGCCCGCAATGTCTGCAGAGAGATCGGTGTCCGCCCAGGCCCGGAAATAAGCGGCAAAGGCGTTGACATCGGCATGCCGCGTTGAAGCGCGGGCCATCCTGTCCACCCAGTATCGGCTCAGACGATCGCCGGTCGAATGGTTGAGGACAGCGGCTCGTGCTTCCAGTTCGTTCGCGGCGCGCTCGAACAGGGCGCGTGTCGGCGCGTCGAACGGTGTCGGTGTCGGCGGCACCGGAGCAATGCCAACCATAGCTTGGACCCGGGTGGGGGCCAGCAAGGCGACGCCTTGCATGGCCTTGCCTCCCATGGAATGACCGATCAGCGAAAAGCGATGCCAACCCAGCTCGTCGCCCAAGTTCAACACGTCCGTGGCGATCTCCTGCAAGTCAAACCTGCCCAACATGTTCTGCCGGGTCCCATAGCCTCTGTAGTCGATGAAGGCGTAGGTGAATCGCTCGACRTCGAGTACATCTACCAGGGGCCCCCAGCCTCGTGCATGACCGAACCACCCATGCAGGGCGATAACATGGTTTGGGCCGTGGCCGATGGAGACCACATCTTTTTTCTCGGTGTKAAGCATTACGTTTCCTCCCCTTATCGATGGGCGTCCATATTGCATGACGGCCGGCGTCACCAGCGATCCGCCTGCAAGTTCTCGGACCATCCGGTAAGAACCTGTCCATGCGGCATGCKGCAGTGGCCGGCGGATGTATCGGAGCCGCAGAACGGAGGACGTTTTGGTAAACGGCTCCCCAAATTGGGAAGCGACTTCTGCTCGAATCAGTAGAGTACGAATCGGGCAAACGCAGCCGCCCACGTACAGAGATTCACGAGGAGATAAGAGTCAATGCCAAGTCGAACGTCTTCAACATTTCGCACCGCACCCATGAAGAAAACCAAGCGTGTCGCCGTCGTTGCTGCGGTGATCGCGACACTGTCGGCGGCGATCGCCGGGACGTGGGCTGGCGCCGCCAGTGCGGCATCGGCTGACCCCAGCGCACAGGCCAACTGGAAGCCGTCGAAGCCCATGGTCTTCATCGTGCCGTTTCCGCCGGGCGGCATCAATGACGTACTGGCCAGGACGGTGGCACAGCGCCTGTCGACCACGCTGGGACAACCTGTCGTCGTGGAAAACAGGCCAGGTGCGAGTGGCAACATTGGTGCGGAAGCGCTGGTACGCGCTGCGCCAGACGGCCACACCATTGGCATTCTGAACAGCATTCATGCTGTCAATGYGGCGTTCTATCGAAAGCTTCCGTATGACGTGACGCGCGACGTGCTGCCTGTCGCGCCGCTGGGCGAATCACCGCTGGTGCTCGTCACGAATCCAAACACGCCTTACAAGTCTGTCCCTGAGTTGATTGCCTACGCCAAGGCCAACCCCGGCAAGATCAACTACGGCGGCCCGGCCAGCTATCCGCTCGAAATGATCAAGACGATGGCCGGGGTCGACATTACCAATATTCCCTACAAGGGCAGTGGCCCGACGATCAACGACATGATCGCTGGTCACATTGACCTGGCGACGGGCCCTCTGCTTGAGTACATTCCGCATGTGAAATCGGGCAAGCTGAAGATGTTGGCCGTGGGTGCCGCGAGTCGTCTCAAGACGTTGCCAGGGGTGCCGACAGTAGCAGAGAGTATTCCCGGCTACGACATCACAGTCTGGTATGGCGTATTTTGCCCCAAGGGCACGCCGGCACCGGTGGTGGATACCCTGCGGTCCGAGATTCGCGCGATCATGAACGATCCTGCTATCCGCGCAAAGATGGAAGGCTTGAGCGTCGACACCGCCTTCAGTCAGGCCGGCGTGGCCGGGCTGACTACGCGACTGACGCGCGAGACGCAGCGCGCGCATCAGATCGTAGCCAAGACCGGTGGATATCTGAACTAGACAGGGCGACGACCCTGTTGCGAGGAGCTCAGACGTGAAACTTCCCATGGTTCGCCGGCGGCTGATTGCCTGCACGCTGGCGTTGTGCGCGCTGGCCTTGCCGTCGCTCGCTCAAGCGGCGTCGGAATCGAGCGACGCGTCACCCGCGCGGCTCGTGGTCGAGCAGGTATGTGCCGCGTGCCATGGCATCACTGGCCAGAGCACCGGGAAAGGCTATCCGAGTCTGGCTGGCCAKAACGAGGACTATCTGTTCAAGCAACTGCGGCAGTTCAAGGGTGGCGCCAACGGGCCGGCGCTACGTCAGGACGCCACCATGGCTGCAGTGGTCCAGAACATGAGCGACGCGCAGATGCGCGAGGTGGCGCGCTATTTCAGCCAGCAGCCGCCGGCGCACGGCCAGGCCGCCCGGCCGCAACTGGTCGAGGCCGGCAAGGCAATCTACTGGAAGGGCAATCCCGCCAGTGGACTGCCGGCTTGTGTTTCGTGCCACCGGCCCAACGGAGAGGGTATCGCGCCCGACTTTCCGCGTATTGCAGGCCAGCAGCCAGACTACGTGGTGAAGCAACTGCACGCATGGAAGTCGGGCACGCGCGGCGGGCCGGGCAAGCTAATGAGCCTGCTGGTGCCGCTGATGACCGACGAGGAAATTGTCGCGGTTGCGCAGTACTTGGCGCAGCTTCTCTAATTTGTTGCACATCGCCGTCCAGCACCGAGCTGATGCCCGGATGCCCGGATGGCTCAATGAAAGGAAATCAAAACCATGAAGATCGACAGGAGACACTGGCTCAAGGCAGCCGGCGCGCTTGGACTCGGTGCCGCTGCGCTGGAAGCGGGAGCTCAGGCGACGGCAGGGCGGAGYGTGCCGCCTGCTGCGCCAGGTACCAATGCCCTGCCCGTGATCCGGCCCGGCAAGACCCACCGGATCGAGTCCGCCAACGAAACCGTGCGCGTCGGCATTCTCGACCCAAAAGCCGCGCCCATCGCCAGCATCGATTCGGGCGATCTTGTGAAGTATCCCAATACATGGGTCAACTGGGCAAACGGGGCAGAGTATGGCATGAGCTACGAGGATCGAGAACCTGTGCGCAAGCGATTTCCGCAGGGACCGTACTCGAACATCGGACCAGTTGAAGTGCGTGGGGCGATGCCCGGCGATGTGGTGGAGTGCCGGATGGTCAAGTTGCGTCCAATTGGCTGGGGTTGGAACTCGGCGCCCAAAGGCGTCGRCGCGCTGCCGAGCGATTTTTCCAAGCCGTACCTGCGCTATTTCAAGTTCGAAGAGAACCGTCAATACACCGAGTTCGCGCCGGGCATCCGCATCAAGCTCGCGCCGTTCCAAGGCGTGATGGCCGTGCAACCGGCGGGCGACGAGCCGGTCAGTGGCATTCTCAGCGGCCCGTACGGCGGTAATCTGGTATTGCGGGAACTGGTCGAAGGGACGTCACTGTTCCTGCCCGTCCAGCGGCCAGGTGCGATGGTCTGGACTGGCGATTCGCATGCTGCGCAAGGCGACGGCGTGGTGAATCAGACCGCCATCGAAACAGCGATGGAAGACATGCAGATCCAGTACATCCTGCACAAGCAACGGCCCCTGGCGCTGCCAATGGCGGAGACGCCCAGTCACTGGATCATCCTTGGCTTCGGCAAGAACCTCGATGAGGCGCTGGTCGCGAGCCTGCGGCAGATGCTTGACTGGGTAAKCGCCGCGACCGGCATGGATCGACAAGATGTCTATTCGCTTGCCAGCATCACCTCGAATTTCCGCATCACGCAGTATTCGAACCAAACGAACAGCAACTACACTTCGATTCCTGCGAAGACCGTGCACGGCATGCTGCCAAAGGCTATCTTCGATGCCGCGATCCAGGAAAAGCTGTCACGTTCTCTACGCGGCTGAGCGCAGTGCGTGCCGGGCGTATGCCTCAGTCCGCCGCCGCACTGCCTGGTATGCCGGTGCGGCGGAACTCCGAAGGGCTGAGTCCCAGGTGTTGGACGAAGAAGCGCGTAAAATGCCCTTGCGCGCTGAATCCGAGTTGATGAGCGACGTCACCGATGGTGGCGTGCCTCTCTGCCAGTAGCTGCGTGGCGATGCCTATGCGGATCCAATCGAGATACTGTTGAGGCGAGATGCCCATGCAAGCCTTGAACTGGTGGAAGAGCCGGCTGCGGGACATGCCCACGGCGCTGGCGACCATATCAACATTAGGATTCTCGCTCGCGTGGCTCCGAATGAATTCGGTCGCACGCTTTATCCGATAGTCCAGTGGCCTCGTGTTTGCCAGCACTTCGGTCATTGACCTCCGCTGGAGATGATCGGCGGACACTTTGCGCGCCAGCTCCGCGATGGCAACCTCGCAGTCGAACGCCCCGATTCTTGCGTCGTCAGTCAAATCGCGGGCCAGGTACGTACCAAGCATCATCAGCGACGCGATGGTATCTGCATCCATTCGTACCTGCGTGTCACGGAATCGTAGCGCGATGGCTGGATTGTCCACGCCGAGCGTCCGGCCAAGCCATTCCGGGTCCAGCAGCAAAGCCAGCAATAGGGAAGGCGGTCCTTCCTTCGAACTCTTCGCGTGGGTCTCCCAAGGGTTGATTAGAAGGGCGCAGTTGTCGGTAAGCGTTGCTGGTTGATTGTCAATTTTGAAATGTGCGTCCGTGCCACCGATCTTGAAGATCAGATGAAATTCCGCATGGGCATGGGCGACCAACGGTCCCGAGATGCGATGCAGGGTGGCACGACCAAAGCCGCCGTGGACGATCCGTATCTGACGGTCTTTTTCCATTCAAGTGTCTCCTCAAACCGCCAAGAGGGCAGGCGGACAAACCGTAGACACGAAGCGCACAAATTGCTTGTGCGCCCACCACGAGCCCCCCTTTTTGGTGCAAACGTTTGCAGCGAGATTATGTCAGACCCGCGATATCGTCAAGGGAGATGTTGTTTTGTGCTTTGTCAGCCCCACGGCGCGCATTGCTATACCCAGGGAGTGCAGATACCTGCCTGGCGGGCGAGGTTCCGGAGCGCGTCTGCGGTCGCCGGCGCCAGCGCAATCCCGTTGACGCTGCGCTCCTTTGCAGCGGCATGGCCGCGCTCTCCAGGCAGCCGTGGAGGCCCCTCGGCAGAAGCGGGGAGATCGTGGATGGCAGTTGTCAGATCGGCTAGCTGCGCATGAAACACGGCTGGGTCGACCACCTGGGCGATGTCCACAACGAGCATCCACGCGTTTTGCGTGTGGCCACGCGCGGCGGTTCCGGCCTGCAGCGCCGGCGCCAGGATGGGGTGGGCGGTCAGGAGGCTGCACGCGATCTCCGCCATCAGCGCCAAGCCGGAACCCTTCGGGCCGCCAAGTGGCAGCGGGGTCGTTGCCTTGTGCGGGTCGGTGGTCGGATTGCCCATGGCGTCGATTGCCCAGCCCGGCTCAAGCGCTTGCCCGCTAGCACGTGCCTGCATCAGCTTGCCGAAAGCAATGGCACCCGACGCCATGTCGAACACGATTGGCGAGTCCAGTCCCGGGCTCGCCATTGACACTGGCGCTGTCGAGACGCCTGCCACAGCGGCGCCATGGTACGCCATGAGTGGTGCCGACGCGGCCATCGCCATGGCGAACATTCCTGCGCCGGCCACATGCGCTGTGTGAAACCCAAGAGCGCCGGTATGCGTCGTCTCCCGCAGGAGCACCAGACTGGCACCGCTTTGCCTTGCGCCGGACATCGCTCGCCCGGCGGCGAAGCGCATGCCCAGCGCGCCGGCGCAGCGATCGCCTTCGACGACCATCAAGGCGGGCAAATCGAGCCCGACACGCGKATGCGCCTGACCATTCATCTCGCCGGAGGTCAACCACGCAATGTACTGCGGGATGCGAGATACGCCATGTCCTGGCGCACCACGCATGTCAGCCCATACCAGGCCTTCTGCCACGAGGGCCGCAGCCGACCCCTCAAGGCCGGCGGAGACTAGCAGCGCTTTGGCAAGGGCTTGTAGATCAGTGCCGCTGGTCAAGCTTGGTGGGCGCGCAGTCATGCCGCCTCCGAACGCATGCTGCGAGCCGGGAAGAATTTGTGCAGCCATTCCGTGACAAGATTCAGCGCCGCACGGTTGTCATCGGAGAAAATGAAGTGATCGATTTCCGACAGCAGATGCAACTCCGTCGGCATCTTTGCGTTGCGGAACAAGCCGATCGACTGATCCGTGGGGGTAACTKAATCATCCGCAGGGTGCAAAAGGAGGAGCGGACGCGGAGCGATGTTGCCAACCACGGCATTTGGCTGGAAGCGCAGCATGCTTTCTACCACTTCGAACGGGAATTCCATAAAACTCCCAGCAGGCAGATTGCTACGCATCTCCGGAGGAATTGGCACGATATCGAAGCGCGAGACCTGCATCGAATGGCCAAGAGCCAACTGCGCACGGCCCTTTTGCACCATTGCCTCGAAGCGCTCCCAGGCACCCGGACCAGCATGTTGCTGGCGGAGTTTTGCCGCCCCGTCGCCCCAACCGGCTGATGATATGCAAGCGCCAATACGAGGATCCACGCCGGCTGCATGGACGGCAACAGCAGCCCCGAAACTGTGCCCCATCACGGCAATTTTCGCCGGGTCCACTTCGGGCAGGCTCTGCAAATAACTGACAGCGTTGAGCGTATCGCAGACTTGATCCTCACACAGTACCTTGCCACGTTMGCCGTCGCTCGTGCCACAGCCACGCATGTCAAAGCGTAAGACCACATAGCCGAGCAACGAAAACAGGTTTGTGGCCAATTTCACCATGCCGTCATCCTTGTTGCTGCCGAATCCATGCAAKACTGCGATGGCAGGGCGACGTTCGCCATCGGCGAGATCGGCGGGCAAATGCAAGGCCCCCGTGAGTTGCAGTTCATCCGACTCAAACATGACTTCTTTGTGCATCCTGATTTCTCCGTGTTCATTGGCATACGATCTTCTACGAATTCGCCCTTTTCCTGGCTGCCCAAGCATCCACGGACTTACCGGATCGTCCGCTTAGTTTTCGGTTGCGTCGCTCGGGTTCGAACTGTTTCGCTGCCCTGATGCGCGAAGAATGCAGAGTCTGTAATGTTCCCTTCTGATGGCAATAATGTGGGCGGGGCGGCGCAATGGCCACACGCTTTGTCAGATCGCACGACTGTTCGATCACTCTCCCTCATCTGTACAAGGTCTTCTTGCGAGAACTGATGTGAGACAGCCAGCACTATTTTCTGACAGCGGAGAAGGCAGCCTGCAAACAATGCCGGGCTTTAAAATCGAAAAAGATAATGTCAAATGTCGTGTGCGCAATATGGCACATTAGCCTCGAAATTTTCGGCTGGAACCTGAATAAGACACTAAGATAAAAATTCAACCTCGCCCGCAGGGGCATTCTTTGGCTGAGGGGGAATCATGTTAAGAAAGCTCGCCGCAGCGATCCTTTGCGTACTGACGCTTGGCGTGTTTGGCTGTGCCAGCCAGACGCTGAGCGCCCAGCAATCGCAGCGATTCACGACGGATCCGTATAACTACGATTTAAGCAAGAATCTATGAGTCGGCGGCATGCCGACGAGAAACCGGCGCACCTGCATCTGGCCTTCACGGCCGAGAGTCGCCAGCAGGTCGCCGTGGTCTATCGCGCGAATTGCTATGCCGCCTTCGTCATTGGCCCGAACGGGCACAACCTCGGAGAGGTTTGCCACGCTGAGGCCTGAATCCGTTCCCAGCCATGGCTAGGGTTTGACCGGATGCCATCGTCGGCGCCTTGATTTCGCGGTGTTTTCCACGCGCAAGTAGATATTCAGCCACTTTCCGTCTCCGCTTCCGTGCTTGCCATTCGCGCGGAACCGATCATAATGCAAACGTTTGCAAAAGAAGGAGATGGTTATGGAGACGAAACACGCCAAGCCGGCGCCCAAGCCGGTCAGTGCGCTTGCCCTGATCGAAGGGGAGGCGTCGGTGACCGAGGTCGTCGTGCAGGCAATGGCAAGGACGGAGGACGATCGCCTGCGGACCGTGATGGCCGCGCTGGTATCGCATTTGCACGCCTTCCTCCGCGAGGTCAGGCCCACCGACGAGGAATTCGAGCGAGGCCTGGCGTTCATCGCCGCGCTGGGGCACGCGACGCACGCCACCAACAATGAAGTCGTGCTGGCCGCCGACGTACTCGGCCTGTCGACGCTGGTCACGACGATCAACAACAGCACGCAGGGTGGCCGCACGCCCGGCGCGTTGCTGGGACCGTTCTATCGCGCCAATGCGCCGCGCTACCAGTGCGGTGACTGCGTGGTGCAAGACGACTCTCCCGGCTTGCCATTGTTCGTCAGCGGCACGGTGCGTGCCACGGACGGCTCGGTGTTGCCTGGTGCGATGGTGCAAGTCTGGCAGGCGTCGCCAGTCGGCCTGTATGACAACCAGGACCCGCGCCAACCCGACCGTAACCTGCGTGGCATGTTTCACGCGGATGCCGACGGCAACTATCACTTCCGTACGGTGCGTCCCGCCGGCTATCCGGTTCCCACCGATGGCCCGGTCGGCACGTTGCTTGCCGCCCAGCACCGGCATCCGTATCGGCCCGCGCACATCCATTTCATCGTTGCCGCACCGGGATATCGCACGCTCGTGACGCAGGTCTTTGCCGACGACTCCGACATCCTGGAGACCGATGTCACGTTCGGTGTGCATCGCCAACTCGTCGGCGCGTTCCAGCTTGTGGACACGGGGCTGAGCCCCTGGGGCGACCTGCCCGCGCCGTACTACACGCTGCAGTTCGACTTCACTCTCGAACCCGGCGAGCAGACGTTTCCAACACCTCCGATCGGCTGATGGACTGATCKACTGATCGACTKATACACAAGGCTGTCCACCTATTCACTGCGCCACACCATGACCATTACTACACTCTCCGGCAAGGTTGCCGTGATCATTGGCGGAGCCGGCGGTATCGGCTTTGCCACAGGCCGCGCGCTGGCCAATCTGGGCGCCAGCGTGGTGCTGACCGGTCGCAATGCCGATCGCACCGCGAAAACGGTCGAGGGCCTGCCTGCCGGCAACCATATGGCCGCGTATGCCGAGGTGGCCGATAGCGCTTCGCTTCGGGAGCTGGCTGCCGATGTGCAGCACCACTATGGCCGCGTGGACATTCTCGTCAATACGTCAGGATTCACACGCGCCATTCCACACGGCGATCTCGACGCCCTCGACGACACCCTGATCGACGAACTGTTCGCAGTCAACTGGCGGGGCCAGTTCGCGGCGATTCGTGCCTTCGCGCCGGCATTGCGAGCCGGGGGCGACGGCCTGGTCGTCAATGTTGGCTMGATTGCGGGCCGCACGGGGCAGGGCAGCAACGTTGCGTATTGTGCCGCCAAGGCCGGCCTCGACGTGATGGCGATGTCGCTGGGCCGGGCGCTGGCCCCCGAGATTCGCGTCCTCAATGTTTCTCCGGGCGTGGTCGATACGGCCTTTGTACCCGGCCGCGACAGCACGTTCAATGACCGGGCCGCCAAAACCACGCCGCTGCGCCGCATCGGCCATGCGCAAGACGTGGCGGATGCCATCGCTGCATGTGCCACGTCGCTGCGGTTCGCCACGGGCACCACCATTGTTGTCGACGGCGGCCGCCAGCTCGGCTGACTATTCCTCAAGCCCTTATTTTTCGAATTGTCCATGCACGCAAGAAAGACCATCATTACCTGCGCGGTGACCGGCAATATCGTGACACCCGAGCAGCACCCCGGCTTGCCAGTGACGCCGGCCCAGATCGCCGACGCCGCGCTCGAGGCCGCCGAGGCCGGCGCTGCGGCTGCGCATATTCACGTGCGCGACCCGAAGACTGGGCGGCCATCGATGGAGCTCGACTACTATGCCGACGTCATCGACCGGATTCGCGCCCGCAATCGCAGCCTGATCATCAATCTCACCACAGGGCCGGGCGGACGCTTCGTGCCCGACGAGAACGAACCGCGCGTGGCCGCGCCTGGCACGACGCTGTTGCATCCGCTCAAGCGCGTCGCGCATATTGCGGCCTTGCGTCCCGATGTCTGCTCGCTGGATCTCAACACCATGAACTCGGGTGCGGATGTGGTGATCAACACGCCGGCAAACGTACGCAAGATGGCAGAAGTGATCCGCCGGGCAGGGGTCATGCCCGAGCTGGAGATCTTCGACTCTGGCGATCTGAATCTGGCACTCGACTTCATACGTGATGGCGTGCTCGATGGTCCCGGGCTCTGGACTTTCGTGCTGGGCGTGAAGTACGGCTTTGCCGCCACGCCGGAGACGATCTTTTATGCCCGCAGCATGCTGCCACCAGGCGCGCGATGGTCGGCATTCGGCATTGGTCGCGCCGAATTCCCGATCGTCGCGCAGGCGTGGCTGGCCGGCGGTCACGTGCGTGTCGGTCTCGAAGACAACATCTATCTCGAGAAGGGCGTTCTGGCGCCTAGCAACGCAGCGCTCGTGGCCAAGGCCCGTGACATCGTCAAGTCGCTTGGCGGCGAGATCGCTTCCGCGTCCGACGCGCGTGTGCAGTTGGGCCTGCGCGAAGCCTGACCGTTCCAGAAGTCCCAAATCCTCCACGTTTCTTGTTATCCMATTCATCATGAACACCATTCAGGTTCACCAGAAAGCTCCGACCATCGATGCGCTCGAACTGTCGCTGGTCGGGATGCCGCGACCGGAGGCTGGCATCGGCCAGTGCATCGTCGAAGTGGCCAGCGCGGGCGTCAATCCCAGCGATGTGAAGGCCACGCTTGGCCTGATGCCGCACGCGATCTGGCCGCGCACGCCGGGACGCGACTATGCGGGCGTCGTCATCGACGGACCGAGCCAATGGATCGGCCAGCAGGTCTGGGGAAGCGGCGGCGAGCTCGGCATCCGTCGGGATGGCACGCATGGCAAGTACCTGCGCATCGGCATTGACGCCGTGCGTGCCAAGCCGGAAACGCTGTCGCTGATGGAAGCCGGTGCGGTGGGCGTGCCATTCATTACGGCATACGAAGGGCTGCGGCGTGCTGGCATGCCCAAGGCGGGTGACGTGGTGCTGGTCGGCGGTGGCAACGGCAAAGTCGGGCAGGCGACGATCCAGATCGCCACCGCGCTTGGCGCGCGCGTCTTCGCCGTGGAGCGTAAGGCGGGGCCGTATCGTGGCCACGCCAGCGGCCCGGTGCGCATGATCGACTCCAGCCGCGAGACCATTTCCGACGTGGTCCGCGACGAAACCGGTGGCCATGGCGCCGACATCGTCTACAACACGGTGGGCAGTCCCTACTTCGAACAGGCCAACCTGTCCATGGCAATCGGCGCCACGCAGATCTTCATTTCGACCATCGAGAAGCCGGTGCCGTTCGATATCTTCGCGTTCTACCGGGGGCAGCACACTTACGTGGGCGTGGACACCCTGGCGATGGACAGCCAGGCCTGTGCCGGGATTCTCGACGCGCTGGCTCCGATGTTCGCCACCGGCAAGCTCAAGCCGTTCCCCGTGTTGCCGGACTATACGTATGCGCTGGCCGATGCCAAGGACGCCTATCGCGCCGTGCTGCAAGGCGCCACCGAGCGCGTGGTGCTGACGCCATGAATACGACACGATTTGCGCAGGCGCCGGCCTACTACCCGGCCAACCACGAGGGCATGCAGTGCCTGCGTCTCCAGGGGCATGAGGCGGGCCCTTCGGATGCCTTGTGGATGGGCGTATCCGTCATCCTGCCAGGCGGCCATACCTCGCTCGATGCGTCGCCAGTCGAAAAGCACTACGTCGTCCTGGAAGGCGAGGTCTGCATCCGGACCCCGTCCGAGAGCGTCACCCTAGGGCGGTTCGATTCGGTAAGGCTCGCGCCGGGAGAGGCCCGCCAGGTCACCAATCCATTCAACCTGCCGGCCATGCTGCTGCTGGCGATGCCGTATCCCGCGCGGGCAGCACCGTAGTGTTTTTTGTTTGCCTTTGCAAACGTTTGCACACCATCCATAGAAACAGGAGGAGACCCCAGATGCGAAAGAAGACGTCCAGGCGCACGGCGCTCTACGCGTATTTCAGCCACATCAACAACAAGAAAAACGCGACCTACGACTTTGCCATCAACGAGCTTGGCGTCAAGGCCAGCGCCGATCCGCAAGCGATCGCGTTCGGCATGCGGCACTTCTTCTGACGCCCGGACAGGACATTGTTGCGAGGAGACCATCATGATTCGACTGTTTTTCCGCCCCGTTGCTTTCCGGCCCCGTGTTTTCCGTCGCCTTGCGGCTTTGGCGCTGGCGCTGGCCGCCGCCATGCCGACGCTCGCTAGCGCGCAGCCCCAGTATCCGGCCAAGCCGATTCGGCTGGTCGTGCCATTTTCCGCGGGAAGCGCCACCGACATCCTGGCGCGGATCATTGGCACCAAGATGGGCGAGAGCGGCCATTGGCAGGTCGTGGTCGACAACCGGCCGGGCGCCGGCGGTACGCTGGGCGCCACCACGGTTGCCAAGTCCGCGCCCGATGGCTACACCCTGATCCTGGTCTCGGTGGGGCATGCGATCAATGCCACGTTGTATCCGAAGCTGGGCTACGACACGTTGAAGGACTTCGCCCCGGTATCGCTGGTGGCCTCGGTCCCGAATGTGCTGGTGGTCAATGCCGCCAGTCCGTACAAGTCGGTCCGCGACATTGTCGCGGCGGCGAAGGCCAAGCCGGGCGCGATGAACTTTGACTCGGCCGGTTCGGGCAGTTCCACGCACCTGAGCGGCGAGATGTTCAAGATTCAGGCGGGCATCGACATCATGCACATTCCGTACAAGGGCACCGGCGAGGCACTGACCGATGTGATGGCCGGGCGTGGCGACATGATGTTCGCGCCTACCGTATCGGCGATGCCATTCGTCAAACAGGGCAGGCTCCGTGCGCTGGCCGTGACCACGCCGAAGCGTGCCGCTGCGCTCCCCGACATCCCCGCCGTGGCGGAATCGGGGCTTCCCGGGTATGCATTCGACTCCTGGTTTGGCATCCTGGCGCCGGCCTCGACCCCGAAGGAGATTGTCAGCGCCCTCAATGCCGAGATCGGCAAGGCGCTGGCCGCCCMCGACGTGCGCGAGCGCCTAGCTGCGCAAGGCGCGGAGCCCCGATCCAGCACGCCTCAGGAATTTGCCAGCTATATCCAGGCTGAGATCGTCAAGCTGGCGCCAGTGGTCAAGCAATCGGGGGTGCGCGCCGGAGAGTGACGGGCGCCAGCGCGGCAGACGCTAGAATGGCGCATCTCAACGATCCAGCCTGGCTTCCGCCGTCCCATGTCCGAGCGCAAACGCGTGACCATCAAAGACCTCGCCGCAGAGGTCAATGTGCACTATTCCACGGTATCGCGCGTGATGAACCCCGCGACGCGCCACCTTGTGGCCGAGGAGGTCGCCACGCGCATCCTCAAGCTGGCCGAGGCACGCGGTTTTCGTCCCAACCGCATTGCGGCGGGGCTACGTACGCAACGCTCAGGGCTGGTTGGCGTAATCCTGCCCGATATCGCCAACCCGGTGTTTCCGCCGATTCTGGCGGGAATCGAGTCGGTGCTTGCCAGGATGGGCTATGTGCCGATTGTCGTGAATGCGGGCATTGAGCGTGCCCGCCAGCGCTTTGTCGTCGAACAGATGTTGGCCCGGCAGGTGGAAGGGCTGATTCTCGCGACCGCCGAGCGAGACGATCCGTTGCTCGACTACTGCGTGAAGGTCGGCATCCCCGTGGTGATGGTGAATCGCGGCGAACACACGGGCAGGGCGTCGTGCGTGGTCAGTGACAGTGCGCTGGCCATGGGGTTGACGGTCGACCATCTGGTGTCGTTGGGACATCGCTGCATCGGGCATATTGCCGGCCCGGCCAGTACCTCGACCGGGGAGTCGCGCCGCGAGGGCTTCCTGCACGCGGTCAAGCGCCATCGGCTGCGTCGCGGTGAACATGCGGTCGTCGAGGCTGACAGCTACGCGCGTGAAGCGGGTCGCAAGGCCTGCGCGCAACTCTTCGAGGCCCTGCCTTGCCTGACCGCCATCGCCGCGGGCAATGACCTCGTTGCCATGGGTTGCTACGACTATTTGCGCGAACGCGGCATCCGCTGCCCGGAAGACGTATCCATCGTCGGCCACAATGACATGCCATTCGTCGACGCGCTGACGCCGCCGCTCACGACCATCCGGATACCCGTGCATGACATGGGCGAACAGGCCGCCGAGCTGCTACTGCGCCGGATCGCCAAGCCGCTGACGGCCAGTGTCGTCATCGAACTGCGCCCCGAGCTGGTGGTGCGCGGATCCACGGCGCCGCCGCCGGCCTCCCGGTAGGAGACCGCGCCAAAACGGGGGCGAGCGACCGGACCACCGCCGAGAGGCCAATGAGGCACCTAAAATACGCGCATGGCTTCCGATCCCGGGCCGGCGACCTCCCTCCTTCAACTTCGCATTGCTCTGCGCGGCCTCAGCCCGTCGGTTTGGCGACGCGTCCTCGTTCCCGAGCACTTGACGCTCGGGCAATTGCACAATGTCATCCAGGTCGTCATGGGCTGGGCCGACGAACATCTGCACACGTTCAGTATTCGTGGCCGGCGTTACGGCGAAGTTCATGAGGGCGTCTTGCAGTTCTGCACCGTGGATAACGAACTGCCGCTGACCGCGTTTCATCTCCGCGAACACGAAGGCTTCGTCTACGTGTATGACTTCAACGCGTGGTGGCGCCACGAGATACGGATGGAGCGGCGTATGCTGCGGCAACATCCTGCTCGGCTGCCCCGTTGCGTGGCGGGTTTCGGGCCATGTCCACCCGAGGACATGGGCGGGATCGAGAGGTATCTGGAGGCCAGGGACGAACACAGTGAATATGAGTTCGTCGATTGGATCGAGTCACTGCGCGAAGGGCCTATCGTGTTGGAAGACCTACGCGACGCGGTCGACCGGTGGYTGACTTGGCTGGATCGTCGCTTTGACCGTCAGACCGTCAATGATCGGTTGCGACAACCGCGCCTTGGCAGTGGGTCAGCCCTGTTTCTTCCGGCTCGATTGAAGAGGCATCCGCTGCCTCAAGCGATTGGCCATGCACTTCGTGTGCGTCGCCGCCAGCCAGTACCGCATGCACAGCTACAGTGGCAGCGTTGGCGTCCAGAGGCTTGTCAACGGAATCGCGAGCGTTGAGCGCGGAAACGACTCCGCAGGTCTCCATGTTGGCCGCCGGAAGCACGTAGGTCGTTCCGCTAAGATCGCACGGGAGAGAATCGGTGCCAACGAACATGCTGGCCTTACTGAGCCGAAAACTTGGTGCCCCTCTGTCAGCGTTCAAGGATTTGTCGCTATCGCGGTAAAACATCCGCTGTTGCTGGMCCAGAACGTCACTGTTCCCAACACGCGTGCCGCCGTCGTAACGGTCGGCCAGAGGCTGACCTGTATTGCGAATACCCTCACCGTTCAGCGTATCCATCATCGCCCGCAAGTCTTCAATTTGAGGCGGTGTTAATTCCGCCAGTGCCGCAAACATCTCTCCAACCTGCTCTGAAAACATTGTCCTTCTACCCCGTCTTTCCGCCCCGCAGTCCGTGTCAATCGCCGTTCTGCGGAAACCATGAGTTCTGCCCGATTGCGTGCGCAACTACTTTACACGGCACAAGCCAGATGCCCGAAGAAGGCGCTCTTGGAAATGTGCGATTAGCGGATCTGCTAGGGGCATAGCTGTGGCCGTAACGCCAATGGAATGAGCTGCTCGCAACAAAAACATGCAAGCGATTCCACCGCTTTCCGCGTAATGTGCACCATGTAATACTTGCACCAAACTTTTGTGCATCTTGCGGCACGTGATGGCAATCACTGTCGTCCTATATGTGCCAGGCGGCCTCGCTTTGGATGTATTGAAAATACAACAAAAAGCTGTCGTGAGAGATGGGCATCCACCGCATGTTGTTCCCCCAAAATCGGGCTAGGGGCTTTTCAAGAATCTGCTCGAAGACATCTGCCTTTATGGTCGCCGCGCCGACCAATTCAAGGCGATCAGTCTGTACAGAAATCCTCTGTCGCGGATTGAATGGCCATCGGAGCAGCTTGCCATCGTTCGCCTGAATCTGGGCGCGAATTCGATCGAATGCCCGCCCGACGGGCTGGCGCGGGCGAAGGGAAAGCTGCGCGAAGCGTTCGGGCGGCCACCAAAGCACCGGCCACGGGCCCCGGGCTCGCTTGCACAATTGCATTTGCKAGCTAATGCTTGTTCTCATGTCACCTGCGCGGAGCAACATCATGGACACACGAAGCGAACTGCAAGCCACTGTGGACGCTCTGGTTCAA
>NZ_JBFTLQ010000044.1:0-62737 GCF_056396525.1 Cupriavidus sp. 05T41 | reverse complement strand
TGGTGCGCCTGATACGGTCGTGGAGCTTGTCGTCGCAGGTCAGCACCGCGCCCATCAGCACGTCGCCKCCGCCSGACTGGTACTTGGTCAGGGCCTGCACCGAGATGTCGATGCCCTTGTCGAAGGGCCGGAAATAGACGCCCGCCGACCAGGTATTGTCGATGGCCGTGATCACGCCGCGCGCCCGCGCGGCAGCGACGATGGCCTGGGTGTCGGGAATTTCCATGGTCACCGAACCCGGCGACTCCATCCAGATCAGTTTCGTGTTCGGGCGGATCAGGCCCGCGATGCCGGCGCCGATCATCGGATCGTAGTAGCGCACCGACACGCCGTAATCGCGCGCCAGCCATTCGCCGTGCTCGCGGTTGGGGCCGTAGACGTTGTMGGGGACCAGCACGTCGTCGCCCGACTTGACCAGCGCGAAATACACCTGCGAGATGGCTGCCAGGCCAGACGGCAGCAGCAGCGTATGACGCGCGCCTTCGATCAGTGCGAGATGCTGGCAGAGTGCTTCGCTGGTCGGCGTGGCGTGCAGGCCGTAGCGCCAGTAKGTGGTGGCGCCGTCGCCGTGCGCGCGCAGTTCCGCCAGGTTGCGGAACACCACGGTGGAGCCGCGGTGCGTGGGCGGCGAGAACGAAGCAAAGCCGGGCGCGATATCCAGCTCCGGCTGGACGGCCACGGTTTGCAGGAAGGCGGAATGGGAGCCGGACGGCTCGGGCGGCTTGCGATCGGACACGATGGTTCMTTGTCTGGCAGTGACTCGATGAGCCTTCGAGCTTACCAGCATTCGGGCATGCGTTGGCCTGAAGCGCCTTGCCGGTCCCTTTGCTGTCCGCCCCTTGCCGTCCTGCCTTGGGCTTACCAGCCCGAGATCGACGATTTTGGCGGCGGCGGCGCGTAAGTGACGCCGCTGTTGGGCGTCATGTCGAACGGCGGGATCACCAGCGTGCCGAGCGGCCGGATCATGAAGGGCAGATTGATGGCCGGGTTGGCCGGATCGGTCCAGTTGCCGCGGACGACGCCAGCGCCGTCGATGGCGCCTTMCCAGTTGCCGGTGACGCGGGTGCCGTCGCTGGACTCTTCCATCAGGAAGGCCCCGTTCTCGTACTCGCCGGCGAGCAGGCGCACRCCGCCGCCGCGGCCCACGCTGTATTCGCCATGCACGCTGTCGCGCTCGTCGGACTTGGGCCCGAGCCGCAGGCGCACCGGCTGGTCGCCCAGCGTGCCTACGTAGACCGGCAGCGACGCGTATTCGGGACGCGGCGACAGGGGCCTGGGCGCGGCGCCCGTGGAGAGCTGCGTGCCCCGCCTGGTCTCGCCTTCGCGGATCGCCTGGTTGATGCCGAAGCCCTGGCTGGCGCCGTCGGCCGCGCCGGCGGTGCTGGTGGACAACTCGGTGCCGCCGGCGGCCAGCGCAGCGCCGCACAGCGCTGCCGTGGCCAGGCCGGCCGCGAGCAGCCGGGCCGGCGCCGGCAAGGACAGGAGATTCGCTAGGCGCCGCAAGTMAGCCTCAGATGCGCTCGAAGATGGCCGCGATGCCCTGGCCGCCGCCGATGCACATGGTCACCAGTGCATAGCGGCCCTGCACGCGCTGTAGCTCGTACAGTGCCTTGACGGTGATCAGGGCGCCGGTGGCGCCGATCGGGTGGCCAAGCGAGATGCCGGAGCCGTTCGGGTTGACCTTGGCCGGATCGAGGCCGAGCGCCTTGCTGACGGCGCAGGCCTGCGCGGCGAAGGCTTCATTGGCTTCGATAACGTCGAGGTCGGCCACGCTCAGGCCGGCACGCTCCAGCGCCTTCCTGGTGGCCGGCACCGGGCCGATACCMATAGTCTTCGGGTMGACACCGGCATGCGCATACGAAACCAGGCGCGCCAGCGGCTTGAGGCCACGTTTTTCGGCAACGCCGCGCTCCATCAGCACCACGGCCGCGGCGGCGTCGTTCAGGCCCGAGGCATTGCCCGCGGTCACCGTACCGTTTTCCTTGACGAAGACCGGCTTGAGCTTGGTCATGTCGTCGATGGTGGCGTCGTGGCGGACATGCTCGTCGGTGTCGAAGGTCACGTCGCCCTTGCGGGACTTCAGCGTGACCGGCAGGATCTGGTCCTTGAAATAGCCGGCGCGGATGGCCGCCGAAGCGCGGCGGTGCGATTCCAGCGCGGTCTCGTCCTGCTGGCTGCGGCCGATGTCGTATTCCTTGGCCACGTTCTCGGCGGTCACGCCCATGTGGATGCCGTGGAACGGGTCATGCAGCGCGCCCAGCATCATGTCGAGCAGCTTGGCGTCGCCCATGCGCGCGCCCCAGCGGGCCGACTGCGCCAGGTACGGCGCGCGGCTCATGCTCTCGGCGCMGCCGCCGATGGCCACGTCGGCATCGCCCAGCATGATGGTTTGCGCAGCGCTGACGATGGCCTGCAGGCCGGAGCCGCACAAGCGGTTGACGGTCAGCGCCGGCGCGTCGGTGCTGACGCCACCCTCCACTGCCGCCACCCGGCCCAGGTACATGTCCCGGGGCTCGGTCTGGATGACATTGCMGAACACCACATGGCCGACCTCGTCGCCGCCGACCTGCGCGCGGGACAGTGCCTCGCGCAMGACCATGGCGCCCATCTGGGTCGGGGAAAAGTCCTTCAGGCTGCCGCCGAAGGTACCGATCGCGGTCCGCACGCCGCTCACCACCACCACTTCACGTGTCATCTTGTGTCTCCTGGGCTGATGTTGCAGCGCACAGTATAGCGGCGCGCCGGGGAAAGCGAACGATCGTACTTTTACCTATCCAGGCTTGGCCGCCGGAATCCGGTCAGACTTCGCCCCACAGGTCGTGACCGTCGGCGCCGGTGATCTTCACCTCGACGAACTCGCCGACCCTGTAGCGCCGCGCGGCGCCGGCGGGCGGGTCGATATAGACCAGGCCGTCGATTTCCGGCGCATCCGCGGCGGAGCGGCCGATACCGCCGTCCTGGTTGATCTCGTCCACCAGCACCCGCAGAGTCTGGCCCACCTTGCGCTGCAGGCGGCGCGCGGAGACCTCCTCGGCCACTTCCATGAAGCGGGCGCGCCGTTCCTCGCGCACTTCGTCGGGCAAGGCGCCCGGCAGGTCGTTGGCGGTGGCGCCATCCACCGGCGAGTAGGCAAAGCAGCCCACGCGGTCCAGCTCGGCCTCGGCGATGAAGTCGAGCAGCGTCTGGAACTCTTCTTCCGTCTCGCCGGGAAAACCGGCAATGAACGTGCTGCGGATGGTCAGCTCGGGACAGATCGCGCGCCAGGCGCGGATGCGGTCCATGGTCTTCTCGGCATTGGCCGGGCGCTTCATGCGCTTGAGCACGTCCGGGTGCGCATGCTGCAGCGGCACGTCCAGGTAAGGCAGCACATGGCCCWGCGACATCAGCGGGATGATCTCGTCCACGTGCGGGTACGGGTACACATAGTGCAGGCGCACCCAAGCGCCGTACTGGCTGGCCAGCTCGCCCAGCGCCGCCACCAGTTCGGTCATGCGGGTCTTGAGCGGACGGCCGTCCCAGAAGCCGGTGCGGTACTTCACGTCCACGCCGTAGGCGCTGGTGTCCTGCGAAATCACCAGCAGTTCCTTCACGCCCGACTTGAACAGGTTTTCCGCCTCCAGCATGACTTCCGCCACCGGGCGCGAGACCAGGTCGCCGCGCATCGACGGGATGATGCAGAACGAGCAGCGGTGGTTGCAGCCTTCGGAGATCTTCAGGTAGGCGTAATGCTTGGGCGTGAGCTTGATGCCCGCGGGCGGCACCAGGTCGGTAAACGGATCGTGCGGCTTGGGCAGGTGCGTGTGCACCGCCTGCATCACTTCGCCMAGCGCGTGCGGGCCGGTCACGGCCAGCACCTTGGGGTGCACCGAGGTGATGATGTCCTCGCCCTTGGCGTTCTTCTTGGCGCCCAGGCAGCCGGTCACGATGACCTTGCCGTTCTCGCTCAGCGCCTCGCCGATCGCGTCCAGGCTTTCCTGCACCGCTTCGTCGATAAAGCCGCAGGTGTTGACCACCACCAGGTCGGCACCGTCGTAGGTGCCGCTGATGGCATAGCCTTCGGCGCGCAGCTGGGTGATGATCTGTTCGGAGTCGACCAGGGCCTTCGGGCAGCCGAGGCTGACGAATCCCACATTTGGAATACGGTCTTTGTTAGTCGTTGATTCTGCAGGGTTTTTCACGGTTACTTCCAAATGTGGGGCGTGCCGGGCGGGACATGGCCGCCGGGCGGTACGAAGCCAATCGCGCATTTTAACCGTTCGGCAACGTTTGCCGGCGACTGGCGCCGCACATCCGCGCCTGGCGTGCAGGTCCTTGAGGCTTAAGGTACCCGTTGCTCGCCGGCTGCCGGCTGCCGGAGCCGCGCGGCGCGTCAGCGCGGCGGCTCGGTGTGTTCCGCAGGTGTCACCGATCTCACGCCCGCGCGGATAACGCCGCCGGCGAGAGCGCCATGGCGCTCTCGATGACCTCGCGCACCTCGCGCGAATCCTGCATGCGCCGGATCGCGTCGTGCAGCTCGGCAGCCTGCGGCCAGGTCCGCTTCAGATAGCTGAGCCACAGCTTGACGCGCCCGTGCTCATGACAGGAGGCGATGCGGTCCTGCAGTTTCCTCAGATAGTCGGCGATATGGCGGAGCACGAGCGGCCATTCCTCGGCGCAGGCCGAGCGCTCCATCAGTCCGCGTATCCGCAGGGCCAGGAAAGGATCGGACACGGCGCCCCGGCCGATCATCACGTCGGCGCAGCCGCTCACGGCCCGGCAGCGCTCCCAGTCATCGACGGTCCAGACCTCGCCGTTGGCGATGACGGGCACGTCCACCGCGGCATCGATCCGCGCGATCCACTCCCAGTGGGCTGGCGGCCGGTAGCCGTGATCGCGGGTTCTGGCATGCACGACGATGGAGGCCGCGCCGCCTTCGGCCAGCGCGGTGGCGCAGTCGATGGCCAGCGAGGTATCAGACACGCCCAGCCGCATCTTTGCCGTCACGGCGATGCCGGCGGGCACCGCGGCGCGCACCGATGAAACGATACGGTTCAGCAGCCCCGGATCCGCCAGCAGCATGGCGCCGCCGCCGTGCCGGTTGACGAGCTTGGCGGGGCAGCCGAAGTTCAGGTCAAGACCATGCGGCGACAGCGTAGCGGCCTGGGCGGCATTGCGTGCCAGCCACTCGGGATCACTGCCGAGCAGCTGGATCACCATMGGCGTGCCGCCGGGTGTATGGCCGCCGTCGAGAACCTCGGGGGTATCCCGCTCGTAGACGCGATCGGGAAGCAAGGAGCCCGTCACCCGGACGAACTCAGACACGCAGCCGTCGTACCCGCCCGTGCCGGTCAGCACGTCGCGCAGCACGTAGTCCGCCAGCCCTTCCATGGGGGCAAGGAACAGCCGGCTCATGCGAAAGCCGCCGCCGCTGGGCAGCGCTTCTGCCGGCGCCCAGCCGGAAGACCGGAGAACGGGCAAGCGGCGCCTGGAACGGGCCTGGCCGCGGCGGCAAGCGCGTGGCGAATGTCTGGGAATTCGGGGGGCATTGCGATTCGGGCTTTGCAGGCGAGTCCGCAAAATGAATCGCCACATTTGTGATGGATGGCCGGCGCGGGATTCCGCGCGTCAGCCGAATAGGCGTGATTTTAACCGATTGCCCGTGGGGCCCCAGGCGACGGGCCATGGGGAGCGGCATCGAGTCGCCAGCCAGGCGGCGAAAGCGATCAGGAGTCGACGCCATAACACGACGCCACCACACGGCGCGGCACTGGCCGTATCCACCGTGCGGGCACGCCGCGCCCCCGCGAACGGGAGCRGGCGAAAGGGGGCGAAAGGGGGCGAAAGGGGGCAGGCAGGAAGCCGGTGAACGCCCGCCCTACTTCTTGTCGGGCTGGTTGAACGGGAACGTGCCGAACATGTTCTTGGCCTGGCTCTGCATCTGTTCCTGCATCTGCACGAACAGGTTCTTGCTCTGCTCGATGTAGTTGCTCATCATCCCCTGCATCATCGGGCCCTGCATGTTCATGAACTGGGACCACATGTCCGGGCTGAACGGCTCGCCCGAGTACAGGCCCTTGGAGTTCTCGGCCAGCTTGCTCTGGATGTCGATGAAGGCCTGGATATTCTTTTCCAGGTAGGTGCCCATCATGCCCTGCATGGCATGGCCGTAGTAGCGGATGATCTGCGAGAGCATCGAGCTGGAGAACATCGGTACCCCGCCGGTCTCTTCTTCCAGGATGATCTGCAGCAGGATGCTGCGCGTGAGTTCGTCGCCCGACTTGGCGTCGATMACCTTGAAATCCTCGGTGTCCATCACGAGCTGCTTGACGTCGGCCAGCGTGATGTAGGTACTGGTTTGCGTATCGTAGAGCCGGCGATTTGGATACTTCTTGATCAGTCGCTCTGCGCCTTTCTTGGTGGTAGCCATCGGTGCTCTATCCTTTATCGTCGCTGTTGCATGCTGCTGCACCGCATGCTGTGCGGTGCGCAATGGGAACCGGCAGCGGGGGATGCAACGTGTTTGACCTGCAACGCATGATCTATTTTGGTGCGGGCAAGCCGCTGCCCTGATTCTATGCCCAACAAGGCACTATTGAAAGCCGGAGCCTTTAAGGAAAACCCGCACGGGGCAACGGATTGCGGGAAGTCAGACGGCAAAGACCGCCGTTTGCAGCGCAGCGTTGATGCAGTGCGGGCGGTGCGATGCAATATCCGCGACCGGAGGGCATCCGGCCGCCCCGCCCTGTGCCGGTCGCGTTACGCCAACCGGCCTTCGCCCCAAAAGAAAGAGCCCTCCTGAGAGGGCCCTGCAGAGCAAGAAAGGCCACCCCGCACAAAGAGGTGGCCTGCCGGACTCAACCCATGTGCAGACCGCCGTTCAGCGAGAAGTCCGCACCGGTCGCGAAGCCCGACTCGTCMGAGGACAGCCATGCGCAGATCGACGCGATCTCCTCCGGGCCGCCGAGGCGCTTGACGGGAATCGTGCCGACGATCTTGTCCAGCACATCCTGGCGGATCGACTTGACCATGTCGGTGGCGATATAGCCCGGCGACACCGTGTTCACGGTCACGCCCTTGGTCGCCACTTCCTGTGCCAGCGCCATGGTGAAGCCATGCAGGCCAGCCTTGGCGGTGGAATAGTTGGTCTGGCCGAACTGGCCCTTCTGCCCGTTGACCGACGAGATATTGACGATGCGGCCGAAACCGCGGTCGGCCATGCCGTCGATGACCTGCTTGGTCACGTTGAACAGCGAGGTCAGGTTGGTGTCGATCACCGCATCCCAGTCGGCGCGCGTCATCTTGCGGAATACCACGTCGCGGGTGATGCCGGCGTTGTTGATCAGGATATCGACTTCGCCCACTTCGKACTTGACCTTGTCGAACGCGGACTTGGTCGAATCCCAGTCGGCAACATTGCCTTCGGACGCAACGAAATCGAAGCCCAGAGCCTTCTGCTGCTCGAGCCACTTCTCGCGGCGCGGCGAGTTCGGGCCGCAACCGGCCACCACCTTGAAGCCTTCCTTGGCCAGGCGTTGGCAGATGGCGGTTCCGATGCCGCCCATGCCACCCGTTACGTATGCAATGCGCTGAGTCATATCTACTCCTTGATGGCTAATTGTTATTTAAGCTGGCGGCGGGAAAAGCCTTCGCGCCGCCGGCACACCCCTCTGATAGGCCAGTCCGCCACGTATCGCGGGCCGGCCGTCCGCTTCCTTACTTGCGCTCCACCGCGAGCGCCACGCCCATGCCACCGCCGATGCACAGCGAGGCCAGGCCCTTCTTGGCGTCGCGGCGCTTCATCTCGTGCAGCAGCGTGACCAGCACGCGGCAGCCCGACGCACCGATCGGGTGGCCGATGGCGATKGCGCCGCCATTGACGTTCACCTTGGAGGTATCCCAGCCCATCTGCTTGTGCACGGCCAGGGCCTGCGCGGCGAAGGCTTCGTTGATCTCCATCAGGTCCAGTTCTTCCACGCTCCAGCCGGCGCGCGACAGGCAGCGCTTGGATGCCGGAACCGGACCCATGCCCATCACCTTCGGATCGACGCCGGCGGTGCCGTAGGCGCGGATGGTCGCCAGCGGAGTCAGGCCGAGTTCCTTGGCCTTGGCCGCGGACATCACCACCACGGCGGCGGCGCCGTMGTTCAGGCCCGAGGCATTGGCCGCGGTGACCGAGCCGGCCTTGTCGAATGCCGGCTTGAGGCCGGACAGGCCGTCCAGCGTGACACCATGACGCACGAACTCGTCGGTGGCGAACTGCACCGGATCGCCCTTGCGCTGCGGAATCGGCACCGGGACGATTTCCTCGTCGAAGCGGCCGGCCTTCTGGGCGGCTTCGGCCTTGTTCTGCGAAGCGACCGCGAACTCGTCCTGCGCCTCGCGCGTGATGCCGTATTCCTTGGCCACGTTCTCGGCGGTGACGCCCATGTGGTACTGGTTGTAGACATCCCACAGACCGTCGACGATCATGGTGTCGACCAGCTTGGCATCGCCMATGCGGAAGCCGTCGCGCGAGCCCGGCAGCACGTGCGGCGCGGCGCTCATGTTCTCCTGGCCGCCCGCCACCACGATCTCGGCATCGCCGGCGGCGATGGCGTTGGCGGCCAGCATCACGGCCTTCAGGCCGGAGCCGCACACCTTGTTGATCGTCATGGCCGGCACCATCACCGGCAGGCCTGCCTTGATCGCGGCCTGGCRCGCCGGGTTCTGGCCGGAGCCGGCGGTCAGCACCTGGCCCATGATCACTTCGCTGACCTGCTCGGGCTTGACGCCAGCGCGCTCGAGTGCAGCCTTGATGACGATGGCGCCCAGCTCCGGCGCGGGGATCTTGGCGAGCGAGCCGCCGAACTTGCCAACCGCGGTACGGGCAGCGGATACGATGACAATGTCAGTCATTGGGAGGTCCTCTCGAGGTAAATGCGTGAAATGAGTGAATCAGACCGGCGCCGCACGGCGCCGGCACGGACGAATCTCATGCCTTGGCCTTGACGTAGCGGCCGGGCGCGGGCTCGATGGCGCGATAGTCCTTGTTGCCGTAGTCGGCAGGGGCGGCCTTGCGCGCGCCGGCATGCTTGGCCAGCCAGGACGCCCAGTCCGGCCACCAGCTGCCGGCATGCTCGGTGGCATCGGCCAGCCATTCCTGCGCCGAGGCAGCGACCTTGTCATTGGTCCAGTGGCTGCGCTTCTTCTTGGCCGGCGGATTGATGACGCCCGCGATATGGCCGGACGCGCCCAGCACGAAGCGCACCTTGTTCTCCAGCAGCCCGGTCGAGGCATAGGCCGACGTCCACGGCACGATGTGGTCCTCGCGCGAACCGTAGACATAGGTGGGCACGTCGATGCTGCCCAGGTCCACCGGCGCGTTGCACACGGTCAGCTTGCCCGGCACCTTCAGTTCGTTCTGCAGGTAGGTGTGGCGCAGGTACCAGCAGTACCAGGGGCCCGGCAGGTTGGTGGCATCGCCGTTCCAGAACAGCAGGTCGAACGGCACCGGCGTGTTGCCCTTGAGGTAGTTGTCGACGACGTAGTTCCACACCAGGTCGTTGGGACGCAGGAAGGAGAAGGTATTGGCCAGCTCCACCCCGCGCAGCAGCGCGCAGGGCGTGCCCGCGGCACCGCCGAGGGTGGCCTCGCGCAGCGCCACATGCGCCTCGTCGACAAAGACATCCAGCACGCCGGTATCGGCGAAATCCAGCAGCGTCGTCAGCAGCGTCAGGCTGGCCGCGGGGTGCTCGCCGCGCTGGGCCAGCACCGCCAGTGCCGTGGCGACAATGGTGCMGCCGACGCAGAAGCCGAGCACGTTGATCTGGTCCTGGCCGCTGATCTCGCGCGTGACGTCGATGGCGCGGATGGCCGCGTGCTCGATGTAGTCGTCCCAGCCCAGCTCGGCCATCGATGCGTCCGGATTGCGCCAGGACACCATGTAGACCGTATGGCCCTGCGCCACCATGTAGCTCACCAGCGAGCTTTCCGGCTGCAGATCGAGGATGTAGTACTTGTTGATGCAGGGCGGCACCAGCAGCAGCGGACGGGCAAACACCTTGTCGGTGGTGGCCTTGTACTGCAGCAGCTGGAAGTAGGCGTTCTCGTAGACCACCGCGCCTTCGGTGACCGCCACGTTGCGGCCCACTTCGAAAGCGGATTCGTCGGTCTGCGAGATCTTGCCGCGGCCCAGGTCGTCGAGCATGTTGCGCACGCCGGCACGCAGCGATTCCCCGCCCGATTCGATCAGCCGCTTCTGCGCTTCCGGATTGGTGGCGAGGAAGTTGGCCGGCGACATGGCGTCGACCCACTGCGAGACCGCGAAGCGGATGCGCTGGCGCGTCTTGGCGTCGGCTTCCACCGCGTCCGCCAACTCGTTCATGGCGCGCGCATTGATGAGGTAGAAGGCGGCCGCGTAGTGGAAGGCCGCGCTGCTGCGCCAGGCCTCGCCGGCGAAACGKCGGTCGCGCAGGGCCGTCGAGGGATTGCCGCCCCCCTCGGCCATGCCGCGCCACAGTTCGCTGAAGTCCTTCATGTAGCGCTGCTGGATGTCGGCAAGCTGGTMGGGCGCGAACTTCACGCCCGCCAGGGCGGAACCCGCCAGCGCCTCCAATCCAGGCAGGCCGGGCATGCCCTGGGGCATTGCCGCGCCGTTGCCGTTACCGTTGGCCTGTGCCTGACGGGACCATGCCAGCCATGCAGCTGGATCGAATGGCCCCGGTGCAAATGAAAACGGTTGGGACTTGTCTTCCTTGGCGGAAGCTGCCGCACCTTTGCCGGTTGCCATGATGTTTCGTCTCTCTGCCGTCACTTATTTGAAGGCTGGCCGGGCGCATGCCGCCACTGCGGACTGCCCCGCCGCCAGCCTCKAAACCGGCCCGCGCTGACGCCCTMGGCTGGTGACRCCATGCGGTATGCTTGCCGGACACGCCGCGCCGCCGACCGAAAGGTCCCGGCGAAGCCTGCGAATGCCTGCGAACTGACCTGCCTCGCAATACATTCGAGGCCATTGTTGCCTTGCAATGTTGTGCCTGTCAATGCGGAAAATTGCGCGGACCGGCGCCGCGGGCAAAATGCACCCTGCGCGCCCGGCGCCCATGCTGCGCGCCCCACCCGCACCTCGTGCCCGCCGCTCGCACCGGCCAAAGGGACGAGCTTGCCCGAGAAKGATGACGTTCTGATGTACATCGTTGCAATCGGCTGGATCTATGTGGTCCTGATGATGGCCATTACCGAGCACACCGTGGTCGCGGGCGTGGCCACCTTCGTCTTTTACGGCCTGGGGCCGGTCGCCATCCTGATGTACATCATGGGCACGCCGGGCCGCCGGCGGCGGCGCAAGGCCGAAGAAGCGAGACAAGAGCAGGCGGCAGTGCAAGCGCAGGCGCGGCCCACGCCGCCGGCTGGCGAGGCAGCGGAGGCAGCGGAGGCAGCAGCAGGCGCGGCGCCGCCCGCCAGCGCAGAGGGCCGCCCCGCTGCCCGCGAGTAAACCCGGCAGGCCTCAGGCGGCCAGCCAGACAAGGCTGGCCATGCGGCCGGTGACGCCGTCCCGGCGGTAGGAATAGAAGCGCTGCGCGTCGGTGACGGTGCAGGTATCGCCGCCATGCACGTCGGCGCAGCCGGCACGGGCCAGCCGGGTCCGGGCCAKGCCATAGATGTCGGCAAAGTATTTCCCGGGCGCGCCGGGACGGAAAGCCGCCTCGACGGCAGCCATCTCCTGCGGCAGTGCCGCGGCCAGGAAAGCCTGGCGCACTTCCGCCCCCACCTCGAACGCTTGCGGCCCGATGGCCGGCCCAAGCCACGCCAGCCACCGCGCCTGCGGTCCGGCCCGGGTGCTCATGCCTGCCAGCGTGGCCTCGATCACGCCCGCGCACAGCCCGCGCCAGCCGGCATGCGCCGCGCCCACCACGGTGCCGGCACGGTCGCATAGCAGCACCGGCAGGCAGTCGGCGGTCATCACAGCGCAAACGCGGCMCGGCGTCGTGGCGATGCTTGCGTCAGCCTTCGGCACCACGGCATCGCCGCCGGCGAATTCGTCCCCGCTCGCGACGGCGCAGCCATGCACCTGCTCCAGCCATGCCGGCGCGCTGGGCAGCCGCGCCGCCAGGCGCGCACGGTTGCCGGCCACGGCCGCGGGGTCGTCGCCCACATGCGTGCCCAGGTTCAGCCCGCCCTGGCTGCCGTCCGCCAGGCCATAGGGGCTGACGCTCAGGCCACCCTGGCGCGTGGTCGACAGCGCGCGCACGCGCGCGGGCGCCGGCCAGTCAGGCACCAGCCAGGCGGGGTCAGTCGTCATCGCCGTACACCCACACGCCGTCTTCGCCCTCCACCCAGCCATCGTCCTCATCGTCGGCATCGTCGCCTTCGAAGTCGAGGACGTCGATAAGCGCCTGCAGGTCGTCGGGCKGCGGCGCCTCCCACGAAATGTCCTTGCCCGTGACTGGGTGCACCAGCCCGAGCCGGAATGCGTGCAGGGCCTGACGGCCCAGCGGCACGGGCAGCGGCGCCTTGATGGCCGGACGCTGGCCGCGCCGCGTGGCGGCGCGGTGATAGACCGTGTCGCCGAGCAGCGGGTGGCCGATGGATTCGAAATGCACGCGGATCTGGTKKGTACGTCCGGTCTCGAGCTGGCACATGACCATGGAGACATTGCCGCGTCCAAGCGGCACCGTGCCCAGCGTGCGGAAATGCGTGCGCGAAGGCTTGCCGCTGTTGGTCAATACCACGCCCATGYGTGTGCGCTCGCGCGGATCGCGGCCGATCGGCGCGTCGATGGTGCCGGAGTCGGGCGTCGTGCCCCACACCAGCGCCAGGTAGCGGCGCTTGACGGTGCGCGCCTGCAACTGCCGCACCAGGTCCGTCTGCGCGGTCAGCGTGCGCGCCACCACCATCAGCCCCGTGGTTTCCTTGTCGAGCCGGTGGACGATGCCCGCACGCGGCAGTCCCACCKCCTCGGGATAGCGATGCAGCAGGCCGTTGAGCACGGTCCCGCTCCAGTTGCCGGCAGCCGGATGGACAACCAGGCCGGCGGACTTGTTGATGACCAGCAGCGTGGCGTCTTCGTACACCACGTCCAGTTCGACGTCTTCCGGCACGAAGGCGCGCGATTCGGGCGCGACCTGGGGCCGGACCTCGATGCGCTCGCCCATCTGCACGGCATCGCGCGAACGGCGCGCGGTGCCGTTGACCAGCACCGAGCCGCCTTCGATCCATTGCTGCAGGCGGCTGCGCGAGAAGCCGCTGAGATGGCGGGCCAGCAGCTTGTCGAGGCGCTCTCCATGTGAGGCACTATCGACATCGAACGACACCGGCTGCATTTCGGTCTCGATCGGCGACAGCTGCGCGCCGGCCGGCAGGCCGTCCAGCGCGGCCACGTCGACCAGGTCTTCGAGATCCTCCACCTCGTTCAAGGTGTCGGCAAGATCCTCGGCTTGCTGTGTGGGGCCCTTGGCCGCGGTTTCGGGCAAGGGGCTTGGGCTATAATGCTTGATGCTATTTTTCATCCGGGATACGTTGCCCATGCAATTGATGAGCATGAAGCGCGCCAGCTGGCGCGCAAGAATTGGAGCGATTCTGCTCGCAGGCGGCTGCGTCATGCTGTCGGCATGCGGCCTGCTGTCGGATCAACCAGACKAGACTGCCGGCTGGTCGGCTAACAAATTATATTSTGAAGCCAAGGAAGCCCTCGATTCAGGTGACTTTACCCGCGCAGTCAAGCTGTACGAAAAGCTCGAAAGCCGCTACCCGTTCGGCCGTTTCGCGCAGCAGGCACAGATCGATACCGCCTATGCCAACTACAAGGATGGCGAGACCGCCGCGGCACTGGCTTCGGTCGATCGCTTCATCCAGCTGCACCCKAGCCACCCGAATATCGATTACGCCTACTACCTCAAGGGCCTGATCAACTTCAACGACAACCTGGGATGGCTGGGCCGCTTTTCCGGCCAGGATCTCAGCGAGCGCGACCCGAAGGCCGCGCGCGCCGCGTATGACGCGTTCAACACACTGGTCTCGCGCTTCCCGGAAAGCAAGTACACGCCCGACGCCGCGGCACGCATGCAGTACATCGTGAATTCGCTGGCACAGCATGAGGTCCATGCGGCACGCTACTACTACCGCCKCGGCGCCTACCTGGCCGCCGCCAACCGGGCCCAGCAGGCKCTCAAGGACTATGACGGCGCGCCGGCCAACGAGGAAGCGCTGTACATCATGATCCGCTCGTACGATTCGCTGGGCATGAAGGATCTGCGCGACGACACCGCCCGCGTGATGGAAAAGAACTTCCCKAACAGCGATTACATCAAGTACGGCGAGCGCCGCAAGGACAAGTCCTGGTGGGAAGTGTTCTGAAAGTCAGCCACCCGGCCGCAAAAAAGCCCGATTCCGATCGGGCTTTTTTATTTTCGTTGTCCCCGCCGGCCTCAGTCGGCGGGTGATGCATCGCCGTCACCGGCGCCGACCGCGTCTTCCACSGCCTGCGCGGGCTCGCCGCCATTGCGCAGCGTTTCCAGGAAATGGATCACCGTCTCGGCCTCGCGCGTGCGCTTGAACGGCGGCAGGCTTTGCCAGATTTGGCGGCCATAGGGCTTCTCCACCAGCCGCGTGTCGCAGATCACCAGCACGCCGCGATCCGTCTCCGAGCGGATCAGGCGCCCCGCGCCCTGCTTCAGCGTGATCACCGCGTGTGGCAGCTGATGCACGGCAAACGGACTCAGGCCCTTCTTCTGCAGCACYTCCATCCGSGCGGCCAGCACCGGATCGTCGGGTGGCGCAAACGGCAGCTTGTCGATGATCACCAGCGATAGCGCCTCGCCACGCACATCCACCCCCTCCCAGAAACTCTGGCTGCCAACCAGCACGGCATTGCCCAGTTCGCGGAAACGGTCGAGCAATTCGGTGCGGCTGGCCTGGCCCTGCACCAGCAGCGGCAGTTCGAGGCCACGCTCGGCGAAGGCGTCATAGAGCAGGTCCGAAGCACGCTGTACCGCGCGCAGCGTGGTACAGAGCAGGAAGGCCCGCCCTCCGGCCGCCTCGATCAGCGGCAGCGCGGCCTGCACCACGGCGTCGGTGAACTGCGGCGACTGCGGCGCCGGGAGATMGCGCGGCACGTAGAGCAGGCCCTGCTCCGCATAGTCGAAGGGGCTGGGCAGGGTCAGCGATTTGTCCTTGTCCAGGCCGAGCTGCGCGGCGTAATGGCTGAAATTGCCCTTCACCGACAGCGTAGCCGAGGTGAAGACCCAGGCCCGCGGATGCCCTTCGCGCTGGCGAGTGAAGATCGGCGCGATCGACAAGGGCGTGCGGTGCAGCTGCACGGTATGGGAGAACACCTCCACCMAGCGCACCGTGTCCGGCCCGAAGGCGGCTTCCGGCGCGGCAGCGGTTGCAGCCTCGTCGCCGGCCGGCGCGGGTTTCGGCGCGGCCTTGGCCTCGCTGCGCCAGGCAGCCAGGCGCTGCTCCAGCTCCACCGCGCGCCGATGGCACTGTTCGAGCGATTCGGCGCGCTCGGCCTGGCTCTCGAGCAAGGCCACGAATTCCCCCAGCGCGGCTTCCAGCGCGTCCAGCGTTTCGAAGAACGGCTTGCTGATGCGGGGGTCGGCCTCGATCTGGCTGACCGCCAGGCGCGCATTGTCCTTGGTGAAGGCCAGCCGCAGGTCGCGCGCGGCGCGCTCCAGCGGCGCGGCAATGCGCACCCAGTCGGCCGCGTCCCGCGCGTGCGAGAGGCCCTCGGCCACGGTGTCGCGCGCGATCTCCAGCAACTGGCTGGTCGACAGACTCTCGCCGAAGAACAGCGTGGCGGTTTCGGGCAGCTGATGGGCTTCGTCGAAGATCACCGTGTTGGCCGCCGGCAGCAACTCGGCCATGCCGGTATCGCGCAGCACCACATCGGCAAAGAACAGGTGATGGTTGACCACCACCATGTCCGCCTGTTGCGCCTCCTTGCGGGCACGCATGACGAAGCACTCTTTGTAGTTCGGGCACTCCGTGCCAAGGCAGTTGTCGCGCGTCGAGGTGACGAGCTGCCAGACCGGCGCATTCTCCGGCACCGAGGCCAGTTCGGCCTTGTCGCCCGAAGCGGTGACCTTGGCGAAGCGCGCGATCTCGCGCAGCCACGCCGCGTCCTGGCGCGATGCCAGCCGGCCCTGGGCCTCGGCGCGTTCCAGATGGTAGTGGCAGAGGTAGTTGGCCCGCCCCTTGAGCAGGGCGACCGACACGGGCACATTGAGCGCCCGCCGCACGGTGGGAATGTCGCGCAGGAAGAGCTGGTCCTGCAGGTTCTTGGTGCCGGTCGAAAGGATCACCTTGCCGCCCCACAGCATGGCGGGCACCAGGTAGGCAAAGGTCTTGCCGGTGCCCGTGCCGGCCTCGACGATGACGGTGTCGCTGGTTTCGATCGCACCTGCCACGGCCGCGGCCATGCGCTCCTGCGCATCGCGCGGACGATAGCCCTCGATGGCCTGCGCCAGCGTGCCGGTCTTGGCGAAGATGGTGGCAAGCTGGGCCGCCTGGGCGGCCGCGTTGCCGGCAGGCACGGCGGCGCCGGTGCCGCTGGCGGCACCGCCGTGCGCGTCGCTCGGCGCGGGCGTCAGGGCGKCKGCCGGCGCGTCTGGAATGTCTTCGGAAGCAGGCAAGGCAAGGCTTTCTGGCGAGCCGGCTCAGCGCCGGCCCGGGGATGAGAGGAATGGCAAGGTGATCAGGTCAGGCCGGCACGTCCRGCTCGAGCTGCAACTGGAGCAGCGTGATCGCATCCTTGAGCTTGAGACGGCGCTTTTTCAGGCGCCGCATCTGCAGTTCGTCATGGGTGGCGTCAGCCGCCATGCGGTCGATCAGGTAGTCGAGATCGCGATGTTCGATCTGCAACTCCATGATCTGTCGCTCCAGGGTATTCAGATTGCGGTCCATGGGCTCCCCCGCTCAATGCCGGCGCTGGCGCCGGCGGGCCGGCATGGTGTCGGGCACCGGCTGTTGTCGCCAATCAGGCTATTGTCGCCGGTATTGCCCCCGGCCGTGGGCGCGGCTCGCACCGCTCAGAAACCGAAGGGCCGCGGCGCGGACGCCGGCCCTTGCTGCTCCTTGGCCTTGGCGCGACGCTCGTCGACATCCTTCTGCCGTTGTTCGGCGTCGTGCTGCTTGGCCTCGAAGGCCTTTACGTTCTCTTGCCGCTGCTGCGCCTTCTGCGCGCCCTGCTCCTGCGCTTGCCTGACGCGGGCATCGAAGTCGGCCTGCTTCTTGTCATAGGCCTGCGCATTGGCTGCGCGCTGCGGGGCGCCCGCCTGGTGCTCGGCGTCGCGCAGCTGCTGCTCCTGCTGCTTGCGCTCGAAGCTCGCGCGGCTGGCCTGCTCGTTGGCCTGGCGCTTGGGTTGATCGGCCTCGTATTCGGCACGCCGGATGGCCTGTTCGCGATCGCGCTCGACCGCCTTGAACGCGCGCTCCGCATCGCCCACCTCGAGCTCGCGCTTGCGCAGCACCTGCAGTTCCGCGCGCTGCACGTCCTTGGCCTTGTCCACGCAGTGCGTGACGAAGAACTTGGCGTAGCAATCGTGCGCCGCCTGGCCGTAGCGGTAGTTGGTCCAGTCGCGCGAATCGTTGATGGCCTTGCGCTCGGCGGCGAAGTCCCGGGGCGGCGCCTGCGGCGCTGCAGCTTCGGCGGCAGGCGCAGCACTCTGCGCGGCGCCCGGCACCGGCGCCAGCAAGGCTGCCGCGCTGGCAACCAGCAGGATGAAGTGAGCCCGCAGCGAGCGAGGCATGCGGGTCGCCGCGCGGGTAGCGCGAAGGGCTGGGAACGCGGGCGCGCAAGCGGCCGGATGTGGCTTGACGATCATGCCCCGATTCTAACATCCGGCCTGCTTGTTGCCCCACTGGGGCCGCACCGGGGCCGCACCCGGGCCGCATTGATATCACGCCGGCCGCATGCCGGCGTGGCGGCACCACGCCGGCTTGCGCGCACCGCGTCTCGCCGCGTCGCGCTTGTGGCAAAATGCCCCGCTTTCGACTGACTGTTTTCCTGATGTCCAAACTGCCAGCTTCCGTCACGCAAAAGATCGTGTCGCTCATCGCGGCCGAACTGTCCGTCCAGCCCCGCCAGGTKGCGGCGGCCGTTGAACTGCTCGACGAAGGCGCGACCGTGCCTTTTATCGCCCGCTACCGCAAGGAAGTGACCGGCAACCTGGACGACACGCATCTGCGTACGCTGGAAGAGCGCCTGCTCTACCTGCGCGAGATGGAAGAGCGCCGCGCCGCCATCCTGGCCTCCATCGAGGAACAGGGCAAGCTCACGCCCGAGCTGCGCGCCGCCATCGAAGGCGCCGAGACCAAGCAGACGCTGGAAGACCTCTACCTGCCCTACAAGCCCAAGCGCCGCACGCGCGCCCAGATCGCACGCGAATGCGGGCTGGAGCCGCTGGCCCAGGCGCTGCTGGCCGACCCCACGCTGGATCCGCAGGCCGAGGCCGCCAAATACGTCAACGGCAACCCCACCGCCGACGGCGGCGTGCCCGACGTCAAGGCCGCGCTGGACGGCGCGCGCGACATCCTCTCCGAGCAGTTCGGCGAGACCGCCGAGTTGCTCGGCAAGCTGCGCGAGCACCTGTGKAGCAACGGCCTGGTCAGTTCTTCCGTGATGGAAGGCAAGGAAAACGCCGAAGAAGAAAAATTCCGCGACTACTACCAGTACAGCGAAACCATCCGCACCGTGCCGTCGCACCGCGCGCTGGCGCTGTTCCGTGGCCGCAATGCCGGCGTGCTGATGGTCAAGCTGGGCCTCGGCGAAGAACAGGACGCGCTGGTGCCGCATCCGTGCGAAGGCATGATCGCGCGCCATTTCGGCATCCAGAACCAGAACCGCCCGGCCGACAAGTGGCTCGGCGACGTCTGCCGCTGGTGCTGGCGCGTCAAGGTGCAGCCGCACCTGGAAACCGAACTGCTGACGCAGGTGCGCGAGAGCGCCGAGAACGAGGCCATCAAGGTGTTCGGCCGCAACCTGCATGAACTGTTGCTGGCCGCGCCGGCGGGCCCGAAGTCCGTGATGGGCATCGACCCGGGTATCCGCACCGGCTGCAAGATCGCCGTKGTCGACACCACCGGCAAGCTGATCGACACCGCCACCATCTACCCGCACGAGCCGCGCCGCGACTGGAACGGCTCGCTCGCCACGCTGGCGCGCCTGGCCCGCCAGCACAACGTGATGCTGGTCTCGATCGGCAACGGCACCGCCAGCCGCGAGACCGACAAGCTGGTGCAGGACCTCATGAAGCAATTGCCCGAAGCCAAGCTGACCAAGATCGTGGTCAGCGAGGCAGGCGCTTCGGTCTACTCGGCATCCGAGCTGGCGGCCAAGGAATTCCCCGACCTCGACGTGTCGATCCGCGGCGCGGTCTCGATCGCGCGCCGCCTGCAAGACCCGCTGGCGGAACTGGTGAAGATCGACCCCAAGTCGATTGGCGTGGGCCAGTACCAGCATGACGTCAACCAGCGCGAGCTGGCGCGCGCGCTGGACGCCGTGGTCGAGGATTGCGTGAACGCCGTGGGCGTGGACGTCAACACCGCCTCGGCCCCGCTGCTGGCGCGCGTGTCGGGCCTGAACACGGTGCTGGCGCGCAATATCGTCGACTACCGTGACGCCAACGGCGCCTTCCCCAACCGCGATGCCCTCAAGAAGGTGCCGCGCCTGGGCGACAAGACCTTCGAGCAGGCCGCCGGCTTCCTGCGCGTCAACGATGGCGACAACCCGCTGGACCGTTCCTCGGTCCACCCCGAAGCCTACCCGGTGGTCACGCGCATCCTCGAACACATCAAGAAGGGCCTGCCCGACGTGATGGGCAACCGCGAAGCCTTGCGCGGCCTGTCGCCGACGGCTTTCACCGACGAGACCTTCGGCCTGCCGACGGTGCGCGACATCCTGTCCGAGCTGGAAAAGCCCGGCCGCGATCCGCGCCCCGAGTTCAAGACCGCCACCTTCCAGGACGGCGTGGAAGACATCAAGGACCTGCAGCCGGGCATGGTGCTCGAAGGCGTGGTCACCAACGTGGCCGCCTTCGGCGCGTTCGTCGATATCGGCGTGCACCAGGATGGCCTGGTCCACATCTCGGCGCTGTCCACCAAGTTCATCAAGGATGCGCACGAGGCGGTCAAGGCCGGCCAGATCGTCAAGGTCAAGGTGATGGAGGTGGACGTCAAGCGCAACCGGATCGGGCTGAGCATGCGGCTCGACGACGAACCCGGCCAGGGCCCGGCGCGTGCCGGCCAGGGCGAGCGCGGCAACGCGCCGCGCCAGGGCCAGAACAAGGGCGCTGGCGGCGGACGCCGGGAAGCCGAGCCGAGCGGCGCGATGGCGGCCGCCTTCGCCAAGCTCAAGCGCTGAAAGGCGGGGGGCTACCGCCCCCCTCGCTTGCCCATCAGGCCGGACCGTCCGATCACGGTCCCCGTCTTGTGCGCCGGCTCCGGGTCAGAGAAACCGGCCGCCTCGATGGCMGGCGACAGTTGCCGCAAGCCGGCATTCCTGCGCGCGCTGCGCAGCGACTCCATGCCGTCGTTCCACGCGTGCAGCATCTGCTTGGCCACGTCTCGCCATTGCGGCTCGTTGCGCGACGCCGCGATGAGTTCATGGCCGACCGCCACCGCCGAATCGCACAACGCCTCGACCATGGCCGCATAGCGGCGCGGCGCGATGCCCATGCGTGTGTTCAGCAACCGCTCCAGCGCCTTGCCTGCCGCCCAGGTCTTGCGTCCGTCGATGAAGAGTCCGGGCGGGTTGCTGGCGTAGCGCGGGTAGGCCTGGGTCGTGACGATGTCGTAGACCGGGGTGAACCTCACATCGTCCACGCCCGAGTAGTACAGCGCGATGTTCTTCGCGTGGCAATCGGCATTGCGCACCACATAGTTGACCAGCAGATGCCAGGCCAGGTGTTCCATCTGTGCCTGCAAGGCATCGCGCGCCAGGTAGKAGCGGGCCGCCGCCAGCACCTTCTCCGTGGTGGCAGCGTACTTCTCGTGCGGCGGCAAGCCGAGCAGGCCGCACATGTCTTCCACGCCGTACACCGGCAGGCCCGCTTCATCCACGTCGAAACGCTCGACCACCAGCGCGCGGCCATCGTCCGACATGCGCGTGGCGGCCACCGGCACCACGCCCAGGCGCTCGAGCACGCGCATCGAATGGAACTCGTTGAAACCGAGGAACGGCGTGCTGTCGTCCGATCCCTTGACGATATAGCGGCTGGTGCGCAAGGTGGGCTTGCCAAGCGGCATCGCCTCCTCGTCACGCGCGTCCGGCGCGATGAATTTCGGCACCGCGCCGGAAATGGCCGCGCGGGCATATTCCCTGACCAGGGCCGCGAAATGCGCTTCGGTGTTGTCACCGTGCAGGATACGCTGCACGTCCAGCCCCTGCAGTTCCGTGCCGGGCGCCACGCCCTCCGGCGTGACCGTGACGCGGCCGATGCCCATGGCACCCACCACCGCCAGCAGCGACAGATCGGTGCCGTCGAGCAAAGGCCCGAACTGCTCGCGGATCAGGTTGAGCAGGAAGCCCTCGGGCAGGTTCTGGCGAAAGAAGGGATGCAGGTCGCGCGGCCAGCGCCAGGGCTCTTCGCGCACCGGCATGGCAAGCGAGACGAAGTCTTGCGGCTGTGCCTGCGCGAGATACTTGAGCACGTATTCGTCGCGCTCGCGGTAGAGCGTGGCGACGCGCCGCCGCATGACATGGACATCGAGCCTCATGGCAGCACCCTCATTGCGGCGTCTCGCGCTGCTCGGCCAGGATGTCGTCGAGGGTGCGGCCGTGGCCATGCCTGACCACCTTGAGGTCGTAGCCGGCCGATTCGAGCAGCCTGACCAGCGCGKAGACGCTCATATCGCCGCGGGCGAGGGTTTCCATGCGGGCGACGGTAGTGCGTGCCACCCCGGCGCGGTCGGCCAGTTCCTGCTGGGACAGGCCGGCTTMGCGGCGGACCTCGCGAAGCATCTCGCCGACATCGGCCATGGTTGTCATTCTGTAGCCCCCGAGCATCAAAACAGTTCGAAAACCGTTTTATTGTAGCCGGTGGGCGACAAAATAAAAGGTCAATCCTGATGCCTTCGGGCTACAAAATTGGCGGAAAGCCCGTATTCTGTAGCCCATGGGCATCAAATGCCGGGCTCCTGGCGCCGAACCGGATCAGATCTCTACCTTCGTCCMCAGCTCCACCACCCGATTGGCCGGGATCTGGAAGAAGTCAGACGGCTTGGCGCCGTTCTGATGCATCCAGGCAAACAGGCTTTCGCGCCACATCGACATGCCCGGCAGCTTCGAGGGAATCACCGATTCGCGGGCGATGAAGAAGGAAGTTTCCATCAACTCKAATTRCATATTGAGCTTGCGCTGCGCGAGATCCAGCACGCGCTGCACGTCCGGGGTCTCCTTGAAGCCGTAYTTGGACTTGAGGAYRAASACGCCGCCGCCSAGATCCTTGCAGRTCAGGCGRTGRTCGTCRTCCACGAAGGGGATGTCGCGCGTGACAAAGCTCAGGAACACCACGCGCTCGTGCAGCACGCGGTTGTGCTTGAGATTGTGCAGCAGCGAAACCGGCACCGATTCGGTATTGCCGGTCAGGAACACGGCCGTGCCTTCGACGCGATGTGGCGGATGCGCCAGCAGCCCGCCGATGAACGGCTCGAGCGGGATGCCGTCTTCCAGGCTGCGGGCGCGCAGCAGCTTGCGGCCGCTGTGCCAGGTCATCAGCAGGAAGAAGGCGGTGCCGCCCATCAGCAGCGGGAACCAGCCGCCTTCGGCGACCTTGAGCAGGTTGGCCGCGAAGAAAGCCAGGTCGACCAGCAGGAAGGTCAGTCCGATCACCGTCACCAGGACGGGGTTCCACTTMCACACATTGCGCATCACCACGGCGGCCAGGAAGGTGGTGATMACCATCGTGGTMGTCACCGCGATGCCGTAGGCGGCGGCAAGGTTCTCCGACTTCTTGAATGCCAGCACCACGGCCACGACCAGGACCAGCAGGATCCAGTTGATCACCGGCAGGTAGATCTGGCCGATCTCGGCGGCGGAGGTGTAGCGGATGCGCATGCGCGGCACGAAACCAAGCTGGATKGCCTGGCTGGTCAGCGAGAATGCGCCCGAGATGACGGCCTGCGAGGCGATCACGGTGGCGCAGGTGGCCAGCAACACCATCGGCAGCAGCAGTGGCTCCGGGACGATCAGGTAGAAGGGATTCTGGATGGCCGCCGGGTTCTGCAGGAGCATCGCGCCCTGGCCGAAATAGTTGAGCATCAGGCAAGGCATCACCAGCACGAACCAGCCCAAGCTGATCGGGCGCCTGCCGAAATGCCCCATGTCCACATACAGGGCTTCMGCGCCGGTCAGCACCAGGAACACCGAGCCCAGCACCACGAAGGCCTGCAGCGAATGCTCCGTCAGGAAGCGCACGCCATAGAGCGGGTTGACGGCCAGCAGGACCGACGGCACGCCCACCAGGTTATACAGGCCAAGCGCGCCCAGGGCCAAGAACCAGACGATCATGATCGGCCCGAACAGCTTGCCCACCGCGCTGGTGCCGCTGCGCTGGATCATGAACAGCGCCACCAGGATCACCAGCGTGATCGGGATKACGAAATGCGACAGGCCTGGCGCCGCGATCTCCAGCCCCTCCACCGCGGAAAGCACGGAAATGGCGGGGGTGATGACCGCATCGCCATAGAACATGCAGGCGCCGAAGATGCCCAGCATCATCAGCATCTTGKCCGTCCTGGAGCGTGGCGCAGCCGTGCGCAGGGCCAGCGCCATCAGCGCCAGCACGCCGCCTTCGCCATCGTTGTCGGCCCGCATGACGAACATCACGTACTTGATGGACACCACGATGGTCATGGCCCAGAACAGCATCGAGATGATGCCCAGTACCGCGTCTGCGCTGAAGGGAATGCCGTGCTCGGCGCTGAAGCACTCTTTGAGCGAGTACAGCGGGCTGGTACCGATATCGCCAAAGACGACGCCGATCGCGCCGATCACCAGTGCACGCTTGCTAGGGCTTTCGACGAAATAATGACTGGTTGCGGTCTGGGTCATGGATATGGGTCTGGTTGAAAGGCTCGCGCAACGCTTCCGGCGCCTGGCCGGACCGCCATGACTGGCGGAACTGGCAAAGCGGCCGAAACAGGCGAAACGGGCGAAACGTGCGAAACGGGCAACAGAACCCCGTCACGCTATTGCATTGCACAAACGCGCGCCATTCTAGATGAAGTGCCGGGAGACGACCACTGGGGAGCATCCTGCCTTGAGAACCTGCCTCGAGCCGGTGACTGGTCAAGCATGCGAGGGAAGCCCCGCCCGGTCAAGCGCTTGCGCGCGCCAGCGCACCAATTCCTGGCAGGGCCGCGCGGGCATGCCGTTGCTGCGTCGCCACAAAACATGCCTCTTAATCCACATCTATACGCCGAGGTAGCGGTCCAGCACGCCTGGCTGCGCGGACAGCTCCGCCGCGGGCCCGTTCATGACCACCAGGCCCTTCTCCAGCACCACCACGCGGTCGGCATTGGCCAGCACGGTGCGGAAGTTGCGGTCCACCACGACCGAGGCGATGCCGGTAGCGCGCACGGTGGCGATCACCTGCCAGATTTCCGCCACGATGCGCGGTGCCAGGCCCTCGGTGGCTTCGTCGAGGATCAGGCAGTCGGGATTGGTCATGAGCGCGCGGCCGATCGAAAGCATCTGCTGCTCGCCGCCGGACAACTGCTGCCCACCGTGAGCGAGGCGCTCCTTGAGGCGGGGGAACAGATCAAGCACCCTGGCCTCGTCCCAGTCGAGCCGGCCGGACGGTCCCTTGCGGGCCGCCATCACCAGGTTCTCGCGCACCGAGAGATTGGGGAAGATACCGCGCCCCTCGGGCACGTAGGCCACCCCCAGCCGCGCCACCTCATACGGCTGGGCACGCGAGACATCGCGCCCGCCGGCGAAGACGGTGCCCTGGCGCTGCCGCACATGCCCGAGCAGGGTCCGCAGCAGCGTGCTCTTGCCCATGCCGTTGCGGCCGAGCAAGCCCACCGTTTCGCCCTTGCCGACGCTGAAATCGATGCCGCGCAGGACATGGCTGCTGCCGTACCAGGCGTTCACGCCGGTGGCTGCGATCATTTCGCTCATGCTGCCTGCTCCTTGCATGCCGCGCGCTGCTGCCCGCCTGCGTGGGCTCCCCCGTGGTCGTCCTCTTCCCCCAGGTATGCCTGTTGCACCTCCCGGTTGACGCGGATCGCGTCCGGCTCGCCGGAGGCGATCACGGTGCCGTTGACCATCACCGTGATCCGGTCGGCGACCGAGAACACCGCTTCCATGTCATGCTCGACGAGCAGCACCGCGTGGCCGTCGCGCAGCGAGCGCAGCAGTGCCAGCATGCGCGCCGACTCCTCCGCGCCCATGCCCGCCAGCGGCTCGTCCAGCAACAGCACGGTGGGCTGCGTGGCCAGGCACATGGCCACCTCCAGCTGGCGCTTCTGGCCGTGTGACAAGGCGGCGGCCAAGGTATCGGCACAGCCGGCCAGGCCGGCGCAATCCATCGCCTCGTCGCCCAGCGCCCGGCTGGTGCGGCAGCGCTGCGCGCCCTCCCACAGGCGCCATGCGCGCTGGGCGCGCGACTGCGCCGCGAGKCGGCAGTTCTCGCGCACCGTCAGCGGCAGGAAGATATTGTTGCGCTGGTAGCTGCGGCCAATGCCCTCGCGCGCCAGCCGCGGCTGCGCCCACCCGGTCACATCGCGCCCCTGCAGCCGCAGGGTGCCCGAGGACGGCGGCAGCTCGCCGGAAAGCATATTGATCAGCGTGGACTTGCCAGCGCCGTTGGTGCCGATCACGGCGTGGATCTCATGCAGGGCGAGGTCGATATCCACGTCGCCCACTGCCGTGAGTCCGCCGAAGCGGCGCGTCAGCTTGCGGGCCGACAAGACCGGTGCGTTCATCGCGATTCTCCTTGGCGGCGGCGCGCGAACACGCGCGCCAGGCTGATCAGCCCGTGCGGCAGCAAGGCCACCGCCACGATGATGAAGCCGCCCATCAGCAATTGCCAGTGCTTGGTCAGCGTGCTKAACCATTCCGCCAGCAAGACGAAGGAAAAGGCGCMCAGTACCGCGCCGGCCAGGCTGCCCGCCCCGCCCAGGATCACCATCAGCATGGCATTGCCAGACTGGTGCCAGGATGCGATTTCCGGGTTGACGAAGCCATACTGGATCGCATACAGGTAGCCTGCCAGCCCGGCGAAGGTCCCGGCCACCACGAAGGCGCCGAGCTGGTAGCGGTAGGTGGCATAGCCCGCCGCGCGCATGCGCTGCTCGTTGTGCCGGATGCCSACCAGCGCGTGGCCGAAGCGCGAGCGCAGCAACAGCGCCAGCMCCGCCACCGTCAGCACCAGCGCGCCGAGCACCAGCCAGTAGAAATGCGCGACGTCGTTGACGTCGAACGGACGCGCGCCCAGCAGATCGAACTCGGGCCGGAAATAGATATAGGTGCCGTCGCTGCCGCCTGCGATCTTGGTGTCGTGGAACACGAAGAACACCATCTGGGCGAAGGCCAGCGTGACCATGATGAAATAGATGCCGCGCGTGCGCAGCACCAGCGCGCCCACCACCAGCGCCAGCGCCGCCGCCGCGCCGAGCGCGCCTAGCAGCAGCAGCCAGCCGTTGCCGGGACCGGCCTGCGGCGCCAGTATCGCGGTAGCGTAGGCCGCCACCGCGAAATAGGCCGCGTGTCCCAGGCTGACCAGCCCGGTGTAGCCGATCAGCAGCTGCAGCGACAGCGCGAAGATCGCCATGATCATGACCTTGCTGAGCAGCTCGATATAGAAGCGCTGCCCTTCCGCGCCCAGCAGCAGCGGCATCACGGCCAGCGCCGCGAACACCGCCATCCAGCCCAGCCCGCCGCGCCAGGGCACGGCCCCGGCACGCACGCGCGGCGCGCCATCCAGTGCATTGATATCGCTCGGCATATCTTCCTACCCCGCCTTGAACAAGCCCTGGGGTTTCCAGAGCAGGATGAGTGCCATCAGCAGGTAGACCAGCACGCCCGAGGCCTCCTGCCAGAACACCTTGCCGAAGGTATCGACGAAACCCAGCAGCAGCGACGCCACCATGGCGCCCTTGACAGAGCCGATGCCGCCGATCACCACCACCACGAAGCACACGATCAGCACGTGGCCGCCCATGCCCGGGTAGACCGAGGACACCGGCGCGGCGATCATGCCGGCCAGCACCGCCAGCGCCACGCCKAGCGCGAACACGAACCGGTACAGCACCGTCACGTTGATGCCGAGCGACTGCACCATCTCCCGGTTGGTGGCGCCGGCGCGGATCATCATGCCCAGGCGCGTGCGACGGATCACCACGTACATGGCGGCCGCCACCAGCAKGCAGATCGCCGAGATGAACAGGCGATAGACCGGATAGGTCATGTCGTTGCCGATCGGCAGCGCCCAGTCGAGGATGGGCGGCACGGTGACACCGTGGACGTCGTCGTCCACCAGGATGCTGCGCATTTCCTCGAAGACCAGGATCAGGCCGTAGGTCATCAGCACCTGCTGCAGGTGCTCGCGCTGATAGAGATAGCTGAAGAACACCCACTCAAGCACATAGCCGAATGCTACCGCCAGCACGATGCCCAGCGGGATGGCGACCAGCAGGTTGCCGGTCAGCCCGGCCAGCGTGAAGGCCAGGTAGGCGCCCAGCATGTAGAAGCTGCCATGGGCGAGGTTGATCACGCCCATGATGCCGAAGATCAGCGTCAGGCCGCTCGCCACGAGGAAGAGCAGCAAGCCGTACTGGATGCTGTTAAGGCACTGTATGAAGAAGGAAACGATATCCATGGATGCCCATGCGCCAAAGCGGCAACGCAGTTGCGGTATGCGACCGCGCCGTCCCGCGGCTGGCGCGGGGACGCGGCGCGGAGGAACTGACTTTGGCCCGCCACCGCGCGATCGGCGGGCCGCGGCGGTCAGCCGCCATCAGCCGCTCAGAGGCGGCAGCCGCGCGCCGGATCGGCCAGCGCCTTCACGGCGATGCCGCCGATCTTGTTCTCGCGGCCATCGACCTTGCGCAGGTAGAAGTCCTGCACCGGGTTATGCGCCTTCGACAGCGTAAAGGAGCCGCGCGGGCTGTCCACCCGGGTCTGCTCCATCGCCTTGATCACCTCGGCCTTCTTGCCCATGTYGCCCTTGACCGCGTTCGCCCCCGCGGCCAGCAGCTGGGCGGCGTCGTAGCCTTGCACCGCGTAGACGTCCGGCTGCAGCTTGTAGGTCTTGGCGTAGCCCAGGCGGAAGCTCTGGTCGCGCGGGTTGGCCAGGCCGTCGGCGTAGTGCAGCGTGGTTTCCAGGCCCTGCGCGGCCGGGCCCTGCGCCTCCAGCGTGCCGTCGGTGAGGAACCCMGAAGCGTACAGCGGGATCTTGTCCTTGAGGCCAGCCGCGGCCCAGTCCTTGACGAACTTCACGGCGCCGCCGCCGGCGAAGAACACGAACACGGCGTCCGGCTTGATCGACGCCACCTCGGTGATCAGCGCCTGGAACTCGACATTGGKGAACGGCAGGCTCAGCTCCTTCACCACCTTGCCGCCCTTGGCCTCGAAGGCCTCCTTGAAGCCCTTGACCGACTGCTCCCCGGCCGCGTACTTCCATGTCAGCGTGACCACCTTCTTCATGCCGCGATCGGCGAGCACATGGCCCATGGCATAGCCGGGCTGCCAGTTCGAGAACGAGGAGCGGAAGATGTTCGGGCCGCACAGCGGGCCGGTGGCTTCGTCCACGCCCGCGTTGGGAATGATCAGCAGCGTGTTGTTTTCCTTGGCCACCTTGACGATGCCCATCTGCACGCCCGAATGCACGGTGCCCACCACCACGTCGACCTGGTCGCGCTTGATCAGCTTGGTGGCATTCTCCGGCGCCTTGGCCGGATCGGACTCGTCGTCGACCTTGAAGTATTCGATTTCCCGGCCGCCGAGCTTGCCGCCCTGCTCCTGCACATACATCTTGAAGCCGTTCTCGATGGCATTGCCGAGCGACGCGTAGGTGCCCGTGTAGGGCAGCATGAACCCGACCTTGATCTTGCCGGTGCCCTGGGCGGCAGCGCCGCCGGCGAAGGCAAGGGATGCCGCGATGGCAAGGCAAGCGGGGGCCAGCCCGCGCGATGTAAAGCGATGCATGGATGTCTCCTCTGGTGGTCAAGCCGACTTCCGTCGCCGTGGCATGCATCGCCCKCCGGCAGGCTCCGCACCGTGACGGCCAGGCGTGCGCCGCAAAGGCGCCACGGATGACCGCAATGGCAGGAAACGCAGGCTGACGCGCAGGGGCGCGAAATTATTTTAGGTATGAAGTATGTGTCGTTATAAACCGGACTGCCGCCTGCGTCAACGGGTCCGGCTGGTCGCGATGTGGCGAGTGCCCGCACCGCGMGAGTTTAAGCAGCACGGTTTGCGGCGCATATCGATGGATACCCTCGATCTGTTCCATGGTCCCGTACTCGTCGTCCTCGCCCTGCACCGCCAGTACCGGGCAGCGCAGTTGTGCCAGCAGCGGGCGCAGGTCGAAGGCGCGGAAGGYGGGGTCGAGCCAGATGTCGTTCCAGCCCCAGAAGGCCGAATCCACATCGTCGTGGTAGCGCGCCAGCTTGCTGCGCAGGTCGGTCTGCAGGTAGGCCTCGCGCGTGGCCTGGATGCTGGTGACCGAGATGTCTTCCACGATGATGTGCGGCGCCAGCACGGTGATGCCATCCACCGCCTGGGGGAAGCTGGCCGCATGGATCAGCGCGATCGAGCCGCCGTCGCTATGGCCGAACAGCCAKGGCGCGCCCTGGCCGCGGCCAGGCCCGATGTCCAGCGCATCGAACAGCGCAGGCAAGGCCTCGCGCGCCTGGCGGTGCATGAAATCGACGCCCCACTTTTCCTCGGCCGGGCGCGGCGTCGCGCGGCCGTAGCCGTAGCGCGAGATCACGAGGCCGCGAAAATCGCCGGCCTCGCAGAGCGTGGCGGGATAGTCGCGCCACAAACCKACCGAACCGAGGCCTTCGTGCAGGAAGACCAGCAGCGGGCGTTCGCGCCGTTCGGGCCTGAGCCACTGCACCTCCACCCGGATACGGCGGCCGTCGAAGGGAATCTCAACCAACTCGCTTTGCATGCATCTGCCTGTTGTTGCTGTCTTGTCGCTGTCTCGTCGCTGTCTCGTCGCTGTCTCGTCGCTGTCTCGTCGCTGTCTCGTCGCTGTCTCGTCGCTGTCCTTGCCTTGCGCTGCCGATCCCGGCCCGTCAGCCCGCATCGGCCGGCGCCGGGCGGGTGGCTTCGGCGGCGCCGGCGGCTTCTTCGCGCTGGCGCAGGCKGAAGCGCTGGATTTTGCCGGTGGCGGTCTTCGGCAGCTCCGCCACGCACTCGATCTGGCGCGGGTATTTGTAGGGCGCCAGGCGCGACTTGACGAAGGCTTGCAGCTCCGCGGCCATCCCCTCGTGCCAGGGCTGGCCCGGCCGCGGCACGACGAAGGCCTTCGGCTTGACCAGCCCGTCGGCATCGCTCACGCCGATCACCGCGGCTTCGAGTATCGCCGGATGCTGGGCCAGCACGGCCTCCACCTCGAACGGCGAGACATAGATGCCGCCTACCTTGAGCATGTCGTCGCTGCGCCCCGCGTAGATGAAATAGCCATCGGCGTCCTGCAGGTACTTGTCGCCGCTGCGCGTCCATTCGCCCACGAAGGTGTCGCGGCTCTTGTCGCGGTTGCCCCAGTACATCAGCGCGGCGCTGGGTCCCTTGATGAAGAGGTCGCCGATCTCGCCCGGCGCGCACGGATGGCCCGCCTCGTCGAGCAGCTTGACCTCGTAGCCCGGGACCGGCTTGCCGGTGGTCCCGTAGCGCACCTCGCCGGGCCGGTTCGAGAGGAAAATGTGGAGCATCTCCGTCGAGCCGATGCCGTCGAGGATGTCGCAGCCGAAATGCGCCAGGAAGCGGTCGCCGATATCCCTGGGCAGCGCCTCGCCCGCCGAGGTACACACGCGCAGCGAGACCTGCGCGCGCGGCGGCAGCTCGGCCGCCGCCAGCATGCCGGCGTAGAGCGTGGGCACGCCGCAGAACACGGTCGGGCGCTGCTCGCACAGGCGGCGGAACACGGCCTGCGGCGTGGGCCGCTCGGCCATCAGCACGGTGGTGGCGCCCACGGAAAGCGGAAAGGTGAGCGCATTGCCAAGCCCATAGGCGAAGAACAGCTTGGCCGCCGAAAACACCACGTCGTCCTCGCGCAGGCCCAGCACCTGGCGCGCATAGAGATCGGCCGTATGGAACAGGTTGCCGTGGGTATGCACCGTGCCCTTCGGGCGTCCGGTGGAGCCGGATGAATAGAGCCAGAAGGCAATGTCGTCCTGGCGGGTGGCGGCCGCCTCGGCCAGGGCGATGCCCTGCTCCGCCATGCCGGCCACGCTCGGCGCGGCACGGTCATCATCGGCATCGGGCGCGGCGAGGACAAATGCKGGCGCGCAGCCCGCCCTGGCGGCGGCTTGGCGCAGCACGCCCGCCAGTGGCGCCGAAACCACCACGGCGCGCGCGCCGCTGTGCTCCAGCATATAGGCGTAGTCGTCGACGGTCAGCAACGTATTGACGGCCACCGGCACCACGCCGGCCAGCAGGCAGCCGAGGAACGCCGTGGGGAAATCGATGGTGTCGAGCGCGCACAGCAGCAAGCGCTCCTCCGGGCGTATGCCGCTGGCCAGCAGGGCCGACGCGAAGCGGCGGCAACGCTGCTMGAGTGCCGCSAAGCTCAGCGTACCGGTGTCGTCTATATAGGCGGTCTTGGCGCCGCGGCCGGCGGCAAGGTTGCGGCCGAGCAGGTCGGCTGCCGCGTTGTAGCGGGCCGGCAGCGCGGCCACGGCTGCTCCGGCCGGCGGTTGCGGGGATGCAACTGGGGGCGTCATGTCTCCACTCCTCGGTGCCGTTCCCGGGATGCGCATGGCGCCCGGGGATACGAAGTCGGTTTTTTTCGGCAGCGTGCTTGTCTGCTTCTTTTGACAATGCATTTTATTGCATATCGACTATTATGCAAGCAGAGAAATGCACTATATGACACGAGTAATGTGTCGCTTATAATCGCCACCCCGCCGCAACCGGCGGCCTTCCATCATCTCCTTTGCCGCCCCGCCATGCGCCGCGATCCTGACCCCCTGCTGGCCCCCGACCCCGCCGGCGCCCRCCACCCCGGCGAGCGCGACCCCTACCTGACCCAGCTGGGCGAGCGCATCCGCTCGCTGCGCGCTGCGCGCGGCATGTCGCGCAAGGACCTGGCGCGCGGCGCCGAGGTGTCGGAGCGCTACCTGGCGAACCTGGAAACCGGCACCGGCAACGCGTCTGTGCTGCTCCTGCGCCAGGTCGCGCGCGCGCTCGACGTGCCGCTGCCGGTGGTGCTGGCCGAGATCGACAACCGCCATGCACAGGACGGCCAGCCGGCCGCCGAGTTCKCGCAGWTGGTGCAATGGCTGGCGCAACTGCCCGCGGGCGACCTGGCGCGCGTGCGCGAAGCCTGCCGCCACGCGCTGGCGCCATCCGAATCGCACGATGCGCGCCACCGCCGCATCACCCTGATCGGCCTGCGCGGCGCGGGCAAATCCACGCTGGGACGCGCCCTGGCCGAGGCCATGGAAGTGCCCTTCGTGGAACTCAACGGCGCCATCGAACAGGAAGCCGGCGCCAGCCTGGCGGAAATCCACTCGCTCTATGGCCAGGCCGCGTACCGCCGCTATGAAATGCGCGCGCTGGAACGCGTGCTGCGCGACAACGACCGCATGGTGCTCGCCACGCCTGGCAGCCTGGTCTCCGAGCCGTCGACGTTCAACCTGCTGCTGGCGCGCTGCTACACCGTGTGGGTAAGAACCTCGGCCGAGGAACACATGGCGCGCGTGGTGGCGCAGGGCGATATGCGGCCGATGGAAGGCAACCGCGAAGCCATGGCCGACCTGCGCCGCATCCTGCAGGCCCGCACGCCACTCTATTCCCGCGCCGACCTGACGATCGACACCAGCGGCCAGGATCCGGCCGCGTCCCTGCAAACGCTGCGCGCGCAACTCCGGCTGATMGGCGCCTGAGCATGCGCGTGCGCGGCCGGCCTAAGGCTGACCCGGGATTGCGCCGTGCGTCTCAATGCACTATATTTCATCGCACAAGGTGATMAAAAATATAATGCATACAGGAGACCACGATGTCCGACACCGCTGCGTCCGCATCCCCATCCGGTGACCAGGCAACACCGGTCACGTTCGAACGCGACCCGGCCCAGTATCGCCACTGGAAACTGACCTTCGACGGCCCGGTCGCCACGCTCGCCATGGACGTGGACGAGAACGCCGGGCTGCGCCCCGGCTACGCCTTAAAGCTGAATTCCTACGACCTCGGCGTCGACATCGAACTGCACGATGCCCTGCAGCGCATCCGCTTCGAACACCCCGAGGTGCGCACGGTGGTGCTCACCAGCGCGAAGGACCGCATCTTCTGCTCCGGCGCCAATATCTTCATGCTCGGCAAGTCGTCCCATGCGTGGAAGGTGAATTTCTGCAAGTTCACCAACGAGACCCGCAACGGCATCGAGGACGCCAGCCGCCACTCCGGCCTGAAGTTCATCGCCGCCTGCAATGGCACCACCGCGGGCGGCGGCTACGAGCTGGCGCTGGCCTGCGACGAGATCGTGCTGGTGGACGACCGTGCCTCGGCCGTCAGCCTGCCGGAGGTGCCGCTGCTGGGCGTGCTGCCCGGTACCGGCGGCCTGACGCGCGTCACCGACAAGCGCCGGGTGCGGCGCGATCATGCCGACATCTTCTGCACCACCACCGAAGGGGTGCGCGGGCAACGCGCGCGCGACTGGAAGCTGGTCGATGAAGTGGTCAAGCCGGCCCGCTTCGCCGAATACGTGCAGCAGCGCGCCCTGGCGCTCGCCGCCGGCAGCGACCGGCCCGCGAACCAGCGCGGCGTGCGGCTCACGCCGCTCTCGCGCAGCCAGGATGCCCACGGCTATCGCTACGACACCGTGCAGGTCCACCTGKACCCCGCCGCCYGCAAGGTKACGCTGACCGTGGCCGGGCCCGGCAAAYACCAGCCGCAGACGATCGAAGCCATCGTCGCCGCGGGGGCCGACTGGTGGCCGCTGAAGATGGCGCGCGAACTGGACGACGCCATCCTCACGCTGCGCGCCAACCACCTGGACCTTGGCATCTGGATCCTCAAGACCGAAGGCGACCCGCGCCAGGTGCTGGCCAGCGACGCCCTGCTGGCGGCGCATGCCGGGCACTGGTTCGTGCGCGAGACCATCGGCATGCTGCGACGCACGCTGGCGCGCCTGGACGTCACCTCGCGCAGCCTGTTCGCCCTGATCGAGCCGGATTCCTGCTTTGCCGGCACATTGCTGGAGCTGGCGCTGGCCGCCGATCGCAGCTACATGCTGCATTTGCCCGACGCGCCCGACGACGCGCCGCGCCTGTTTGCCAGCGCCGCCAACTTCGGCAGCTATCCGATGCCCAACGGCCTCACGCGCCTGGCCGCGCGCTTCTACCAGGACGAAGCCGCCATCGAAGCCGTGCGCAGCCATGCCGGCGCGCCGCTCGACGCGCTCAGCGCGGCCTCGCTCGGGCTGGTCACCGCCACCCCGGACGACATCGACTGGGAAGACGAGATCCGCATCGCCATCGAGGAACGCGCAAGCCTGTCGCCCGATGCGCTGACCGGGCTCGAGGCCAACCTGCGCTTCGGCCCGGTGGAAACCATGGCGACCCGCGTCTTTGGCCGCCTGACGGCATGGCAGAACTGGATCTTCAACCGCCCCAACGCGGTCGGCGAGCAAGGCGCCCTCAAGGTATTCGGCACCGGCAACAAGGCCCGCTTCGACMGCGAGCGCGTGTAGGCCCGCACAGACATTACAAGCCGGCTCGCACAAGAAGCCGGCGCAGACATGGAGACCCCCGTGAGCATCGACTACAGCCAGAAGATCCSCAACAACGTCAACCTGTCCGACGACCGCGCCCTGCAGCGCGCACTMGAACACTGGCAACCGGCCTTTCTCGACTGGTKGCGCGACATGGGGCCGGAAGGCTCGCATCAGCACGACGTCTACCTGCGCACGGCCGTATCGGTGGATCCTGCGGGCTGGGCGCATTTCGAGCACGTCAAGATGCCGGACTACCGCTGGGGCATCTTCCTGCAGCCTGCGGACCCGGGGCGCCGCATCCATTTCGGCGAGCACAAGGGCGAGGCGGCCTGGCAGGAAGTCCCGGGCGAGCACCGCGCCAACCTGCGCCGCATCATCGTCACCCAGGGCGATACCGAGCCGGCCTCGGTGGAGCAGCAGCGTCACCTCGGCATGACCTGCCCTTCGCTCTACGACCTGCGCAACCTGTTCCAGGTCAATGTGGAGGAAGGGCGCCACCTGTGGGCCATGGTTTACCTGCTGCACCGCCATTTCGGCCGCGATGGCCGCGAAGAAGCCGAGGCCCTGCTGGGCCGCCGCTCCGGCGACGAAGACAACCCGCGCATCCTGGGCGCCTTCAACGAGCGCACCCCCGACTGGCTGGCCTTCTTCATGTTCACGTACTTCACCGACCGCGACGGCAAGTTCCAGCTATGCGCGCTGGCCGAGTCGAGCTTCGACCCGCTGGCGCGCACCACGCGCTTCATGCTGACCGAGGAGGCCCACCATATGTTCGTGGGCGAATCGGGTGTCTCGCGCGTGATCCAGCGCACCTGCGAAGTCATGCGCGAGCGCGATATCCGCGATCCGGCCGACGTGCGCGCCGCCGGCGTGATCGACCTGCAGACCATCCAGCGCTACCTCAACTTCCACTACAGCGTGACGATCGACCTGTTCGGCGCGGACCAGTCGTCCAACGCCGCCACCTTCTACAGCGCCGGGCTCAAGGGCCGCTTCGAGGAGGGCAAGCGCGACGACGACCATGTGCTGAAGAACGATGTCTACCGCATCCTCGACGTCAGGGACGGCCGCCTGGGCGAGCGCGAGGTGCCCATGCTCAACGCACTCAACGAAGTGCTGCGCGATGACTACATCAAGGATTCCGTGGGCGGCATCGCGCGCTGGAACAAGGTGATCGAGAAGCACGGCATCGATTTCCGCCTGACCGTGCCGCACAAGGCCTTCAACCGCAAGATCGGCAGCTTCGCCAATGTCCATGTGTCGCCGTCCGGCGAACTGCTGACCGAGGCGCAATGGCAGGCCCGCGAGCGTGAATGGCTGGCCACGGAAGAAGACCGCGCCTTCGTGGCCTCGCTGATGGGGCGCGTGACCGAGCCCGGCAGGTACGCCAACTGGATCGCGCCGCCGATGGTGGGCGTCAACCGCCAGCCGGCGGACTTCGAGTACGTGCGCTTCAACTGACGGACCGGGCGAYGACCCGGCCGGCGGTACAGGAAACGGGCGGTGCAGCGGCGGCAGCAGACCGGCCGCCGCCGCCAAACCGAGAGAGACAAGAGATGGGCGCCCCCGACATCATCAAGCAGCACCTGATCGACCCCGAGATCTGCATACGCTGCAATACCTGCGAAGACACCTGCCCGATCGACGCGATCACCCACGACGACCGCAACTACGTGGTCAGGGCCGACGTATGCAACGGCTGCGGCGCCTGCCTGCCGCCCTGCCCGACCGGCGCCATCGACAACTGGCGTTTGCTGCCCAAGCGTGACGCCTATCCCGTCGAAGCCCAGCTGCTGTGGGATGAACTGCCGGCAAGCGTCCCGTTGCCGGCGGACCTGGGCGCCCCCGCGGAGCCGGACGGGCCCGCGCCAGATGGCGTGCCGGTGGCGCCACCGGAGGCGCTGGCGCAGCAGGTAGAGACCAGCCGCCACGCCTCGCCGAGGGCGCCGTGGTCGGCCGCGCATCCCTATGTGAACCTGCACGGCGTGCGCGCGCCGGTCGCGGCTGTCGTGGCCGGCAATTACCGCCTGACCGCCGAGGACGCTTCCAGCGACGTCCACCACATCGTGCTGGATTTCGGGCAGCACTTTTTCCCCGTGCTCGAAGGCCAGGCCATCGGCATCGTGCCGCCCGGCACCGATGCGTCCGGCAAGCCGCACTACATCCGCATGTATTCCATCGCCAGCCCCCGCGACGGCGAGCGGCCCGGCTACAACAACCTGGCGCTCACCGTGAAGCGCGTGCTGCAGGATCACGAAGGGCGTCCGGTAGCCGGCGTGGCGTCAAACTTCCTGTGCGACCTGGCGCGTGGCGACGAAGTGCGCGTGGTGGGCCCGTTCGGCAGCACCTTCCTGATGCCGAACCACCGCGAAGCCAGCGTGATGATGATCTGCACCGGCACCGGCTCGGCCCCGATGCGCGCCATGACCGAGCGGATGCGCCGCAACCTGGACCATTTCGCCGGCCAGCGCATGCTGTTCTTCGGCGCGCGCAATGCGCGCGAATTGCCGTACTTCGGCCCGCTGATGAAGTTGCCGCCGAGCTTTCTCGATATCCATTTCGCCTTTTCGCGCGATCCMGGCCAGCCCCGCCGCTATGTGCAGGACGCCATCCGCGAGGCCAGCGCGCGCGTGTGCGAGTTGCTCAACGACCCGCACGGCCATGTCTACATCTGCGGGCTCAAGGGCATGGAGGAAGGCGTGCTGAACGCGTTCGCGCACGCCTGCGCCGCCACCGGCCTGCCCTGGMCGGAGCTGGAGGCGGCCATGAAGGCGGAGGGCCGCCTGCATATCGAGACCTATTGAGCGAATGACAGGGTACGCAAGAKACGCAGGGACCACGCCGGGACTTCCCGGGAGATTATCCGCAAGGTGTTGTTTAGTGCTTCCCTTGCGAAACGTGGCGCCTATAATGTTTCTCAAGAAACAGGAGCGAGGCGATGCAAACCAGGCAAGTTTCCGACCATGTATCCGAGCGTATTCCTGACCGTGGCTCAGCAGCCAGTCMGGATCCCGGCACCACCCTGACCAAGGCCGTCATGCGCGCGGCCGGCTTCCTGGGCATCAGCCAGGCAGGCGTGGCCAGCGTGCTGGGCATCAGCACGGCATCGGTGTCGCGCATGGCTTCGGGCGGCTACGTGCTCGATTCGCACCGCAAGGAGTGGGAGTTCGGCGTGCTGTTCGTGCGCCTGTTCCGCTCGCTCGACGCCATCCTGGGCCACAGCGACCAGGCCCGCCTCTGGCTGGCCAACGAAAACCTGGCTCTCGGCGGCAAGCCGAGCGATCTGATCCGCACTACCGAGGGCCTGGTACGTGTCGTCCACTATCTGGATGCAACCCGCGGTCGCGTCTGAGCGCCGGCCGTTCGCGCTGACGCTCTGGCGCGCGGTGGAGGCGCAGCACGTGGTCTCGACCATGCCGCTGGTCGACAGCCTGGAAGAACAGGCCGTGCTGGAGGCCGTGCTCGATGCCGGCAAGCCCGCCGTGCCGGCCGAGGCGCGCCACMTCCACTATCTCCTGTTCACGCCGTTCCGCTACCCGCCTTCGCTCTGGGGCTCGCGTTTTCGTGGAGAGCAGGATCCGGGCGTGTTCTATGGCGCGKAGCAGATCCGCACCGCCTGCGCCGAGCTTGGCTACTGGCGCTGGCGCTTCCTGCGCGACAGCCCCGCGCTGCCGCGCATCGACGCGCGTCCGCACACGTTGTTCCAGGTCAGCGTGCGCACCGACGGCATCGCACTCGATGCGCCCCCGTTCGCGGAAGACGCGGCCAGATGGACCGACCCCGACAACTACGATGCCTGCCATGCGCTGGCACGTTCAGCGCGCGAGGCCGGCCTCGGCATGATCCGCTATACCTCGGTGCGCGATCCCGGCCACGGCCCCTGCGCGGCACTCCTGACGCCACGCGCCTTTGCCGAACCACACCCGCTCGTGACGACCACCTGGATGCTGACCGTGCGGCCCGACCGCGTCATCTGGCAGCGCGACGACCTGTTGCAGCGCGACAGTTTCCAGTTCCCCGCCGACTCCTGGCTGCCGGCCGCGACAGCGCCCCGGCGCGAGTGAACGCCGCGCCGCGCCGCGCCATGCAGTCCAACCTGCATGGCGTTCCCGCTGCGCCCCCCGACACCAAATTGTGACTGGGGTGTTGCAATGCAAAAGGAATTACCATATAATCTTTTTCTTCGACGGACGCGGGGTGGAGCAGTTGGCAGCTCGTCGGGCTCATAACCCGAAGGTCGCAGGTTCAAGTCCTGCCCCCGYAACCAACGCCGTGCAGTTCGATGCAACGGTCGTCGAGACACAAGACAACGCCCATCACGGGCGTTTTTTGTTTTGTGCGCCGGACGATCTACATCGGCATCCGGACATTCCCGAATCCCCCCTGCCCCAGCGCATCCCACCGCCCGGYAGCGTCCGTCGGCGGTGATACACTTTCGCCATTCCTCCCGGACGCCCCTCATGAAATTCTGCTCGAACTGCGGCCATGCGGTCGTGCTGCGCATCCCCGAAGGCGACTCGCGCCCGCGCCACCTGTGCGAGAGCTGCGGCACCATCCATTACGTCAACCCGCGCAATGTGGTCGGCACCATTCCCGTGTGGGAGGACAAGGTCCTTCTGTGCAAGCGCGCGATCGAACCCCGCTATGGCTTCTGGACGCTGCCGGCCGGCTTCATGGAAATYGGCGAGACCACCGCGCAGGGCGCCGCGCGCGAGACACTGGAGGAAGCCGGCGCGCGCGTACAGGTCGGCGAACTGTTTTCGATCCTGAATGTGCCGCATGTCCATCAGGTGCACATGTTCTACCTGGCCACGCTGGAGGATCTCGATATCAGCGCGGGCGAGGAAAGCCTGGAAGTGAAGCTGGTGGAAGAGGCGGACGTTCCGTGGGACGAACTGGCCTTCCCCACCGTGATCCACTCGCTGCGATGCTTCTTCGCCGACCGTGCCGCGGGCCGGCTGGCCGACGGCAGCTTCCGCCTGCACAGCCTGGATATCGACAAGCCGATGCGCCCGCTTACCAGCCGCGCCAAGGTCGAGCCCTGATTCCTGGTCCATCCATCCCGAGGCAAACCCCCGCTGCCCGCAAGCCCGTCAATCCTGCATGATCACCTGGCTGGATCCGCATGATCCGTTTCCGCCGGTCGAGCGTGCGCTCGGCCCGGGCACGGACGCGCCCGGCTTGCTCGCGGCCAGCCGCGAACTGTCGGCCCAGCGCCTGCTGCTGGCTTACCGGCAAGGCATCTTCCCCTGGTACGCCGAGGGCCAGCCGGTGCTGTGGTGGAGCACGGACCCCCGCATGGTGCTGGCGCCGCAGGCGCTGCGCGTCTCCGCCACCTTCCGCAAGACCCTCAAGCGCGTGCTGCGCGACCCGGACTGGGAAATCCGCATCGACGTCGATTTCGTCGAGGTAATGCAGGCCTGCGCCCTCACGCCCCGCGACGGACAGCACGGCACTTGGATCACCGAAGACATCATCGCCGCCTATGGTGCACTGCATCGCAACGGCCTGGCCCACTGCGTGGAAAGCTGGTACCGCGGCGAGCGCGTGGGCGGCCTGTACGGCGTGGCGCTGGGGCGCATGTTCTACGGTGAATCGATGTTTGCGCGGCGCACCGATGCGTCCAAGATCGCACTGGCCGCCTTATGCGCGTTCCTCGGCATGCACGGCGTGGCGATGATAGACTGCCAGCAGGAAACCGACCACCTGGCCTCGCTCGGCGCCAGCCCGATTCCCCGCGCGGAGTTCGCGGCGCATGTGCGCATCGCCACCCGCCAGCCGGAAATCGTGCCGTGGCGCTTCGACAAGACGGTGCTGCAGCATTGGACTCAGGCTGCGGATCCGGCCCAGGCCTAGCGGGTCGCCCGGCGCCTTGGCCGCAAGCCCGGCGGGCGCGGCGCGGACGGCTTCCCCGCCTTGCCGTTTCACCTCTGGCCGTTGCAGACACATGAGCAAGCTAAAGGAACTACCCCTTTCCGCGCTGCAGTTCTACGCCACTGCGCCCTACGCTTGCAGCTATCTCGACGGGCGCATGGCGCGCTCGCAGGTAGCCACCCCGGCCCACCTGATCAATGCCGACGTCTATTCGCGGCTGGTGCGTGCCGGCTTTCGCCGCAGCGGCATCTTCACCTACCGGCCCTACTGCGACGAATGCCACGCCTGCACGCCCTGCCGCGTGCTGGTGGACCGCTTCCAGCCGGACCGCAGCCAGCGCCGCGCCTGGCGGCAGCACCAGGACCTGCAGGCGCTGGTGGCGCCGCTGACCTACGTCGAAGAGCACTACGCGCTATATCTGCTGTACCAGTCGATGCGCCACGCCGGCGGCGGCATGGACCAGGACAGCCGCGACCAGTACGAGCAGTTCCTGCTGCAAAGCCGCGTCAACTCCCGCCTGGTGGAGTTCCGCGAGCCGCCGGGCTCGCCGCAGGCCGGGCGCCTGCGCATGGTCAGCATGATCGACGTGCTCGACGACGGACTGTCTTCGGTCTACACCTTCTACGATCCGCTGGAGACGGGCGCCAGCTATGGCACCTACAACATCCTGTGGCAGATCCGGCAGGCGCGGGAACTCGCCCTGCCCCATCTCTACCTTGGCTACTGGATCGCCGACAGCCGCAAGATGGCCTACAAGGCGCGCTACCAGCCGCTCCAGGTGCTGACCGGCAACCAGTGGCGCTCGTTCGACGCGCCGCCCGTCCCTGCGCCACCGGGCTCGCCGACGGCGGCACCCGTGATCCCGTCGCAGCCCGGCGACGAGGACGGCGCAAGCGAGAACCTGCCCGGCCGGTAGCCAGGCGCCGGCCTGCGGCGTTGTGCAAACCCGGCAGGCCCGGCAGGCCTGGTGGCGGCTCAACCGTTACAATGCCGGCCTGGTCCCGACTTCCAAGCTGACTCCCCGTGCTGAACGCGCTCTACCCCCTGTTTCGCCCCGCCCTGTTTTCGATGGATGCGGAGGATGCCCACCACTTCACCCTGAACAACCTGCGGCGCGCCAAACGCCTGGGGCTGGCGGGCTGCCTCGGCAACACCATCGCCGACGACCCGCGCACCGTGATGGGCGTGCGCTTCCCCAACCCTGTCGGCCTGGCCGCCGGGCTGGACAAGGATGGCGCCTATATCGACGGGCTGTCCGCCTTCGGCTTCGGCTTTATMGAGGTGGGCACCGTGACGCCGCGCGCGCAGGCCGGCAATCCGCGCCCGCGCATGTTCCGCCTGCCGCAGGCCGATGCGCTGATCAACCGCATGGGCTTCAACAACGGCGGCGTGGACGCCTTCATCGCCAACGTCAATGCGTCCGAATGGAAAGCCAGGGGCGGTGTGCTGGGCCTGAACATCGGCAAGAACGCCGACACCCCGATCGAGCGTGCGGTGGACGACTACCTGCACTGCCTGGAGCGCGTCTATCCGCACGCCAGCTACGTCACGGTCAACATCTCCTCGCCCAATACCAAGAACCTGCGCCAGCTGCAGGGCGCGAGCGAGCTGGACAGCCTGCTCTCCACGCTCAAGGACGCGCAGCAGCGCCTGGCCGACCAGCACAAGCGCTATGTGCCGCTGGCGCTCAAGATCGCCCCCGATCTCGATGCCGACCAGATCGGCAATATCGGCGACGCCCTGGTCCGCCACCGCATCGACGGCGTGATCGCCACCAACACCACCATCGCGCGCGACGCGGTCAAGGGCATGCCGCACGGCGAGGAAGCCGGCGGCCTGTCCGGCCGGCCGGTGTTCGCGGCTTCCACGCGCGTGGTGGAAGGCCTGCGCGCGGTGGTCGGCGACGCGGTACCCATCGTGGGCGTGGGCGGCATCTTCAGCGGCGCCGACGCACGCGCCAAGATCGCCGCCGGCGCGCAACTGGTGCAGGTGTACAGCGGACTGATCTACCGCGGGCCGGCACTGGTCAAGGAATGCGCGGACGCGCTGCGCGCCTKACGCGCACGGCCGCACGCCGGCATACTGCCGTAGCCGTATCGTCTGCGCCTCGCACTCGTCCACCCCACCCTCAGCGTGACAAGGAACGCCATGGAAACCATCCGTCTGGGCCGCAGTGACCTGCAGGTCTCGCGCATCTGCCTCGGCACCATGACCTTCGGCGAGCAGAACACCGAAGCCGAAGGCCACGACCAGCTCGATTACGCCGTGTCGCGCGGCATCAACTTCATCGATACCGCCGAGATGTACCCGGTCAAGCCGCGCGCCGAGACCTACGGCAGCACCGAGCGCATCGTCGGAAGCTGGCTCAAGCGCCAGCAGCGCGACCGCATCGTGCTGGCCACCAAGGTCGCCGGCCCGGCGCGCATGCCGTGGATCCGCAATGGCGGCGACCTGACGCCGGAGAGCATCCGCGCCGCCGTGGACGCCTCGCTGGCGCGCCTGCAGACCGACTACATCGATCTCTACCAGATCCACTGGCCGGCCCGCAACGCGCCGATCTTCGGGCAAAAGCAGTTCGACCCGGCCAAGGAGCGCGAATGCGCGTCGGTCCAGGCCCAGCTCGAAGCCATGGGCGAGCTGGTGCGCGCCGGCAAGATCCGCTACGTGGGGGTGTCMAACGAGACGCCGTGGGGCGTGGCGGAGTTCGTCAAGCAGGCCGAGCTGCACGGCCTGCCGCGCATCGCCACCGTCCAGAATCCGTACAACCTGCTCAATCGCAGCTTCGAGCAAGGCACGGACGAGGCCTGCTTCCGCACCGACGTGAGCCTGCTGGTGTACAGCCCGCTGGCCTTCGGCCAGCTGACCGGCAAATACATCGGCGGCACGCCCGAGCAGCCGGTGTTCGACACGCAGGCCCAGGGACGCCTGACGCGCTTCCCGCCCGAGTGGAGCCCGCGCTACCTGCGCCCGGACAGCCTGGCCGCCTCGGCCCGCTACGTGAAGCTGGCGCGCGAACACGGCATCTCGCCGGCCACGCTGGCGCTGGCCTGGACCTACTCGCGCTGGTTCGCGGCGAGCACGATCGTCGGCGCCACTTCGGTGGAACAACTGCGCGAGAACATCGATGCCTGGCAGGTGCCGCTTTCGGCAGACATCGCCGCGGGTATCGAGCGCATCCACGCCGCGATCCACAACCCTGCCCAGTAAGCCCCTGCCGCGCCCGGCTTGCTCCCCACCGACGCACTAGAACGGGGCAAACCGGGCAAATCGCGCGGCGAAAATGGTATCCTCGCAGGCTTATCGCCGTCGCAACCGTGGCGCCGCAGCGAGGCGCCTGCCCGCCGCCAGGCGGCTCGCCACGCCACGGAGCGGCTGGCCCGTGCCGACCGGATCCGGTCGGCGGCCAGTCAGGACGGCGGACCGAGCCTGATCGGCAACAACGAACAGCGGCTTACCACCCAGAACCCATATCCGGCGGAGAACAAGACCATGAAGTGCCTGAAGACATCGACCAAGACCATCCTGGGCAGCGCCGTCGCCCTCGCGCTGCTGTACGGCGGCGCCGTGCAGGCCCAGACCGTCAAGGTGCTTTCGATCGTCGACCACCCCGCGCTCGACGCCATCCGTGATKGCGTGCGCGACGAACTGAAGACCGCCGGCTACGACGCCGACAAGAACCTGAAGTGGGAATACCAGAGCGCGCAGGGCAACACCGGCACCGCCGCCCAGATCGCCCGCAAGTTCGTCGGCGACCAGCCCAGCGTGATCGTTGCCATCGCGACGCCGTCGGCCCAGTCCGTGGTTGCCGCCACCAAGTCGGTGCCGGTGGTGTATTCCGGCGTGACCGATCCGGTCGCTGCCCAGCTGGTGAAGGGCTGGGGCGCTTCGGGCACCAACGTGACCGGCGTGTCGGACAAGCTGCCGCTGGACCGCCAGGTTGCGCTGATCAAGCGCGTGGTGCCCAAGGTCAAGACCGTGGGCATGGTCTACAACCCGGGCGAAGCCAACTCGGTGGTGGTGGTCAAGGAACTGAAGGCCTTGCTGGCCAAGGACGGCCTGGCGCTCAAGGAAGCCGCCGCACCGCGCACGGTTGACATCGGCGCCGCCGCCAAGAGCCTGATCGGCAAGGTCGACGTGATCTACACCAACACCGACAACAATGTGGTGTCGGCGTACGAAGCCCTGGTCAAGGTCGCCAACGAATCGAAGATCCCGCTGGTGGCGGCTGACACCGACAGCGTGAAGCGCGGCGCCATCGCGGCCCTGGGCATCAACTACGGCGACCTCGGCCACCAGACCGGCAAGGTGGTGGTGCGCATCCTGAAGGGCGAGAAGCCCGGCGCGATCGCCTCCGAGACCAGCGACAAGCTCGAACTGTTCGTKAACACCGGCGCGGCCGAAAAGCAAGGCGTGACGCTGTCGCCCGAGCTGATCAAGGAAGCGAAGACCGTCATCAAGTAATACGGCACGCTGACCCCGCGCGCCCTGGCGCGCGGTTGGCCCCGCCGCCGGCCTTACCCGGGCCCGCCCCGGAACGCCCGTGGCGCGCCGCCTGATCCGGGCGGCGCGCCAGGCGTTTCAGATCCGGCCCCCCGTGCCGGAAACAGCAACTGGATTTCCCCATGTCCCTCTTTTCCATCCTGGGTGCACTGGAGATCGGCCTGATCTTCAGCCTCGTCGCCCTGGGGGTGCTGATTTCCTTCCGCATCCTCAACTTTCCCGACCTGACCGTCGACGGCAGCTTCCCGCTGGGCGGCGCCGTGGCGGCCACGCTGATTGCCGCKGGCCAGGATCCCTTCGTGGCCACCGCGCTGGCGATCGTGGCGGGCGCCTTTGCCGGCTTCGTCACCGGCTGGCTCAATGTGCGCCTCAAGATCATGGACCTGCTGGCCAGTATCCTGATGATGATCGCGCTGTACTCGGTCAACCTGCGCATCATGGGCAAGCCCAATGTGCCGCTGATCACCGAATCCACCATCTTCACCATCCTGCAGCCTGACTGGCTGCCGGATTACATGTTGCGCCCCGCACTGCTGCTGGTCGTGGTGATCGTGGCCAAGCTCGGCCTCGACTGGTTCTTCTCCTCGCAGCTCGGCCTGGCCATGCGCGCCACCGGCGCCAACCCGCGCATGGCGCGCTCCCAGGGCATCGCCACCGGCCGCGCCACGCTGGCCGGCATGGCGCTGTCCAACGGCCTGGTGGCACTGGCGGGCGCGCTGTTCGCGCAGACCCAGGGCGGCTCCGACATCTCCATGGGCATAGGCACTATCGTGATCGGCCTGGCCGCGGTGATCATCGGCGAAAGCATCCTGCCGGCGCGCCGGCTGGTGTACACCACGCTGGCCGTGGTGCTGGGCGCCATCCTGTACCGCTTCTTCATCGCGCTCGCGCTCAACAGCGAGTTCATCGGCCTCAAGGCGCAAGACCTGAACCTGGTCACCGCCGTGCTGGTCACCGGCGCCCTGGTGCTGCCGGGCACCCGCAAGAAGCTGTTCGGCCGCAAGGGAGGTGCCTGAGATGCTGCGCGCACAAGACCTGAAACTCACCTTCAATCCCGGCACCCCGATCGAGACGCGCGCCCTGCGCGGCCTCAGCCTGGATATCCCGACCGGCCAGTTCGTGGCCGTGATCGGCTCCAACGGCGCCGGCAAGTCGACCTTCCTCAACGCCATCAGTGGCGACCAGATGGTGGACACGGGGCGCATCACCATCGATGACGTCGATGTCACCCGCAAGCCGGCCTGGGACCGCGCTCCCCTGGTGGCGCGCGTGTTCCAGGACCCGATGGCGGGCACCTGCGAGGCGCTGACGATCGAGGAAAACATGGCGCTGGCCATGGCGCGCGGCAGCCGCCGCGGCTTCCGCGCAGCGCTCAACAAGCCCTCGCGCGAGCTGTTCCGCGACAAGCTGCGCCTGCTCAACCTGGGCCTGGAAAACCGCCTGACGGACCGTATCGGCCTGCTCTCGGGCGGCCAGCGCCAGGCGGTCAGCCTGCTGATGGCCTCGTTGCAGCCCTCGCGCATCCTGCTGCTCGACGAGCACACCGCCGCGCTGGATCCCAAGACCGCCGCCTTCGTGCTGGAGCTGACCGCCAAGATCGTGGAAGAGAGCAAGCTCACCACCATGATGGTCACGCACAGCATGCGACAGGCGCTGGACTACGGCCAGCGCACGGTGATGCTGCACCAGGGACAAGTGGTGCTCGACGTCTCCGGCGAACAGCGTGCCGGGCTCGACGTGCCGGATCTGCTGCGCATGTTCGAGCAGACGCGGCATGAGCAGCTCGATGACGATGCGTTGCTGCTGAGCTGATCCCCGCTCCGGCACGAATGCAAAAGGCCCCCGCCATTCCCGGCGGGGGCCTTTTGCTTTTTCCCTTCCGGTGCGCGATGGCAGGGTCGGCGACGCCGATGCTCAGACGGTAGCCGCCTTGTCCAGCCACCGCTTCATCTGGTCGGTCACCGCCGAACTCGAGAATGAGCAGCTGTCCTGCGCGAACACGGCCGACATCTCCAGCCTGCGCAGCAGTTCTTCCATCGCCTGCCCGAACACGGGCGGCAGCGTCAGCGCGGGCGCGGCTTCGCGCCAGGCGCGCACCAGTGCGTCGGCGCCCAGCGAGCCGCCCAGATGCTGCTCCAGCGCCGCGCGCATGCCCGCCAGTGCTGTCGAATTTCCTGTAGAAGCACTCATCGGCGCGCCCTCCTTTCCTTGTAGAGTTCGCGGAACGTGCGGCCGCCGGGGGCCGGCATGTCGCGGGTTTCGGTCCAGCCGCGGCCAGCCATCGGCAGGCTGGCGATCAGCTTGTTGCTGCCGCCCATGCGCGCCAGCAAGCGCGCGCCGATGCGGGTGGCGAAAGCATAGAGGCCTGGCCGGCTGGCCACGTAGCCCCAGGCCTTCAGGCCGAGCCGCTCCTGCCAGGGCCGCAGGCCGCGCTCCATCTGTTTTTCGCGCAGCTTGCGCAGCAGGTCCGAGAGCGGGATCGAGGCCGGGCAAACGCGGTTGCATTCGCCGCACAGCGTAGCCGCCTGCGGAAGGTCCAGCGCATTGTTCAGCCCGACATAGCTAGGCGTCAGCACGCTGCCCATCGGCCCGGGGTAGACCCAGCCGTAGGCATGCCCGCCGATCTTCTGGTAGACCGGGCAGTGGTTCATGCAGGCGCCGCAGCGGATGCAGCGCAGCATCTCCTGGAACTCGCCGCCGATCAGGCCACTGCGCCCGCCGTCGACCAGCACGAAGTACATATGCTCCGGGCCGTCGCGCTCGCCTTCGGCGCGCGGGCCGGTGAGCAGCGAGAAATAGTTGGAGATCGCCTGGCCGGTGGCCTAGCGCGGCAGCAGGCGCATCACGGTGGCCAGGTCTTCCAGCGTGGGCAGCACCTTCTCGATGCCGGTCACGGCCACGTGCACSCGCGGCATCACCGTGCACATGCCTTCGTTGCCCTCGTTGGTCACCACGGCCACCGAGCCGGTCTCGGCGATGATGAAATTGCCGCCGGTCACGCCCATGTCGGCCGAGAGGAATTCCGGGCGCAGCACTTCGCGCGCCTCTCGCGTCATCTCGGGAATATCGGTCAGGCGTGGCTTGTGGTGGACCCGSGCGAACAGGTCGGCGATCTCGTCCTTGTCCTTGTGCACCACCGGCGCAATGATGTGCGAGGGCGGCTCGGCATCGTTGATCTGCAGGATGTACTCGCCAAGATCGGTCTCGATGCTCTGCACGCCMATMTCGCCGAGCACCTGGTTCAGGCGCATCTMCTCGGTCACCATCGACTTGCTCTTGATKACCTTCTTCACGCCGTGCTTCTGCGCGATCTCCGCGACCAGCCGCGCGGCGTCGGCGGTGGTCTCKGCAAACAGCACGGTAGCGCCGCGGCGGGTGGCGTTTTCCTCGAAGGTGGCGAGCCACACGTCGAGGTTGTCCAGCGCGCGGTTGCGGCGMTCCTTGAGCGCTTCGCGCGTGGCATCGAAGTCGATGTCGCGGATCRCGTCGGCGCGCGCCGTGACGAACTTGGTGGAGAGCTTCTTGAGGTTCTGCTGCAGGCGCTGGTCGGCCAGCTTCTGSCCSGCSMGCGCCTTGAATTCCATGCTGCGAACTTGCATAGCGGGGATCTCGCTGAAGTCTGTCTGAGGTCGGTCTGAGGTCGGTCTGAGGTCTGTCGTCAGGCGGCGGCGCTCAGGCGTCGCCGGCCAGCACCTGCGCGATATGCAGGACCTGGGTACGCGTATCGCCCGTGCGGCGCAGGCGGCCTTCGATATTCAGGATGCAGCCCAGGTCGCCCAGCACCACGGCATCGGCGCCGCTGGCCTTGATATTGGCGCACTTCTCGTCGACGATGGCGGTCGAGATGTTGYCGTACTTGACCGAGAAGGTGCCACCGAACCCGCAGCACGCCTCGCAGTCCTTCATCTCGCTGAGCTGCACGCCGGGCAGTTGCGCCAGCAAGGCGCGCGGCTGGCTCTTGACGCCCAGCTCCCGCAGCCCGGAGCAGGAATCGTGGTAAGTGATGTGGCCGGCGAACTTCGAATCGAACTCGCCCAGCCGGGCGACGTTGACGAGGAAGTCGGTCAGCTCGAACACGCGGGCGCGCAGGGTTTCGTAGCGGCCGTTGAGCTCCGGGTCGTCGCGCAGCAGGTCGGCATAGTGATGCAGCACCATGCCGCCGCACGAGCCGGACGGGATCACCACGTAGTCGAACATCTCGAACTCGCGCAGGAATTTCTCCGCCAGGTCACGCGCCACGGCGCGCTCGCCAGAATTGTAGGCAGGCTGCCCGCAGCAGGTCTGTGCCTCGGGGACCATCACTTCGTATCCCGCCTTCTCCAGCAGCTTCAGCACCGAAAAGCCGATCTCCGGACGCATGAGGTCCACCAGACAGGTGGCGAACAGGCCAACTCGCATTGTTTCCCTTTTTTCCAGACCCCGAAACGTCGCAATTATGCGCTTTCGCGCACCGCGGCGCATCCCTCGGCTGGATGGCACGCGGGTAAATTTGCCAGCTTGCGCAAACGTCTGCGGCGATGCGCGCCGGCCGCGGAATGCGAGGTTTCGTGCGGCAATCGCATTTCACCTATTKAAATTTTCACAATGCGAGATAGAATCAGGCAACCGCTTAATTTGCCGCACGGCAACATTTCCCCATGGCAGAAGCAGAGAAAGAACCCGGCAAGACGTCMATCCAGGTCATMGAGCGCATGATGACCCTGCTGGACTCGCTGGMGCAGCATGCCGATCCCGTGAGCCTGAAGGAGCTGTCGCTGGCCACTGGCCTGCATCCCTCCACCGCGCACCGCATCCTCAACGATATGGTGGCCTGCCGCTTCGTCGATCGCTCCGATCCCGGCAGCTACCGGCTCGGCATGCGGCTRCTGGAACTTGGCAACCTGGTCAAGGCACGCCTGTCGGTACGTGACGCGGCGCTGGCACCGATGCGCGCGCTGCATCGCGTGACGGGACAGACCGTCAACCTGTCGGTGCGCCAGGGCGACGAGATCGTGTACATCGAGCGCGCCTACAGCGAACGCTCCGGCATGCAGGTGGTGCGCGCCATTGGCGGACGCGCGCCGCTGCACCTGACTTCGGTCGGCAAGCTGTTCCTGGCGGCCGACGAGGTTAGCCGGGTGCGCAACTATGCCACCCGTACTGGCCTGGCCGGCCATACGCGTACCTCCATCACCGACCCGGTCAAGCTCGAGCGCGAGCTCAACTGGGTGCGCACCAACGGCTACGCACGCGACAACGAGGAACTCGAGCTCGGCGTGCGTTGCATCGCAGCCGGCATCTATGACGATTCGCGCCGGCTGGTCGCCGGCCTGTCGCTGTCGGCCCCCGCCGACCGCCTGCAGGACAGCTGGCTGCAGAACCTGAAGGACACCGCGCTGCAGATCTCGCGCGGCATGGGCTACGCAACCGACGTGGCAGCCTGATCCCGGGCGGCGCGAGCTTTCTCCCGAAGCTCGCGCCGCCCGCGCCTCGTTCTATCCTCGCTTCCTCCCTTTCCCTGCCTTCTTCCCCGCTCGCCGTCGCGCGCCTTGCGTACCGGATTCGCCGGCTGTCTGCGACTGCCTCGCGTCTTTAAAGGGTTTACCCGTGGTTTTCAGATAACCTGAATAGCCGTATGCTGCGGGGCATGCGAACCAAGGCCATTACGCTTACCGAACAGGTCACCCAGCAATTGCGCGCGGAGATCGCGGACGGAATCCATCCCGTCGGCGCCCGCCTGCCCTCGGGCAAGCAGCTCGCAGAGCGCTACGGCGTCAGCCCCGCCGTGATTCGCGAAGTCACGGAKCACCTGCGCTCGCAGGGACTGGTGGAAAGCCGTCAGGGGCTCGGCAGCACGGTGTTGTCCCGTGTCGGCAACGCCGGCTTCCGGCTGCCGCAGGAAATCGGCATGGACCGCGACGAGCTTGCCAGCATCTACGAGCTGCGGCTCGACCTGGAGAGCGCCGCCGCGGCCCTGGCCGCGCAGCGGCGCACCGCGGCAGACTTGACGCACATGCAGGCGCTGCTMGACCAGCTTGCCACGCAGTTGCACGACCCGCACCGCAGCGTAGAAGCCGATACGGCCTTCCATGTGGCAATCGCGGCGGCCACGCACAATCCCTACTACCTGCAGCTGCTGCAATACCTGAACCTCCAATTGCACCAGGCCGTGCACGCGGCGCGGCTCAATACGCGCCAGCAGGAAGGCTTGTCGGAGCAGGTCCACCAGGAACACCTGGCCATCTTCCATGCCATCCGCGCAGGCGACGCCGGGCGCGCGTGCGCGGCCGCGGTATCGCACCTGCAAGGCGCGGCCGTACGGCTGGGCCTGCCGATCGCATCGCGCATCCCGAATCCATCCCATCCAGCGGCCTGAGCCGCGCCGTCCTACCGGATTGAACCACCATGCAAAATCCCGCTTTCCTGCCCCGCCTGGTCGAAGCCCTGGGCCCCGACGTGGTCGCCACCGAGCCTGACCAGGTAGCGCCCTGGCTTGCCGACTGGCGCGGCCTCTACCGTGGCAACGCTCAGGCCGTGGTACGGCCGCGCTCGGCGGATGACGTGGCGCGCTGCCTGGCACTGTGCCAGCAGGCGGCGGTGCCGGTGGTGCCGCGCGGCGGCAATACCGGGCTGTGCGGAGGCGCCGCGCCGGACAGCAGCCCCGCCAACGTCGTGCTGAGCCTGGACCGCATGAATGCAATCCGCTCGATCGACACCATCGCCAACACGATGGTGGCCGAAGCCGGCTGCATTCTCGGCAACCTGCGGCGCGCGGCGGCMGAGGCCCATCGCCTGCTGCCGCTCAGCCTGGCGGCCGAGGACTCCTGCCAGATCGGCGGCAACCTCGCGACCAACGCCGGYGGCGTCAACGTGGTGCGCTACGGCATGACGCGCGAGCTGGTGCTGGGCGTGGAAGCCGTGCTGCCGAACGGCGAKATCTTCCATGGGCTGCGCGCCTTGCGCAAGGACAACACCGGCTATGACCTCAAGCAATTGCTGATTGGTTCGGAAGGCACGCTCGGCGTGATCACGGCCGCCGCGCTGCGACTGTTCCCGCGCACCGATGCACGCTCAGTGGTGCTGGCCGCGGTGGCGTCGCCGCAGCAGTCGCTCGCGCTGTTCGAGCTGCTCTTTGAACAATGCGGCGCGCGCCTGCAGGCGTTCGAGTTCTTCACCGGCGATTGCGTCGACCTGGTCCTCAGGCATGCCGAAGGCGTCCAGGAACCGTTCGGCCAGCGCTATCCGGCCTACGTGCTGGTGGAACTGGCGGACACCACCGACGAGGAGGCGCTCAACGCGCTGCTCGAACGCGTGATTGGCGAAGCGCTGGAGCGCGAACTGTGCCTGGACGCGGCGGTTTCGGCCTCGCTCGCGCAGCTGCAAGGCTTGTGGAAACTGCGCGAGGAAATCTCGGAGGCGCAGCGTGCCGACGGCCCGCACCTGAAGCACGATGTCTCGCTGCCGATCGAACAGATCCCGGCSTTCATGGCGTCGATGGAGACGCGCCTGAAGGCGCTCAGCCCCAGCATCCGCCCGTTTATCTTCGGCCACTTCGGCGACGGCAACCTCCACTACAACCTGTCGCGTCCCGCCGGCGCCGAGCGCGACTGGGCGGCCGTGCACGGCAAGGCGCTGAGCGCCGAGGTGCTGGACGAAGTGGCGCGCTACGGCGGCAGCATCAGCGCCGAGCACGGCATCGGCCAGCTCAAGCGCGATGATTTCCTGCGCCTCAAGGATCCGCTGGAGCTGCGCCTGATGCAGGGCATCAAGCAGTTGCTCGATCCGGCCGGCATCATGAATCCCGGCAAGCTGCTCTGAGCGCCCTGCCCGCGTGCGCTACCCAACAAAAAACGCGCCGTCACCGGCGCGTTTTTTGTTCTTCGAATTGCGCGGACCGATGGCCAGGCTCGCCGCCTGGCCGCTCACTCCGGGGCCGCCATCAGATGCCACGAGGCTGCTGGGCGGCCAGAACCGCCTGGGGGCTGTTGGGCGTCCCTTGCGTCAGGTTGGGCGAGGTTGGGAAAGGGCGGGCCGGGCTGGAGGGCGAATGCTCCAGCCAGTCCTTCACGCGGGTTGCGTCGGCGAAACGCGAGAGCTTGCCCACCGAATCGAGGAACACCATCACCACGTTGCGGCCGTTCACGCGCGCCTGCATCACCAGGCACTGGCCAGCCTTGGAGATAAAACCGGTCTTCTGCAGGCCGATCTCCCAGTTGCCGCCTCGCACCAGGCGGTTGGTGCTGACGTAGTGCTGGGTGCGGCCAAGCACATTGACTTCATGCTCGGTCTGCGTGGAGTACTCGCGGATGGTGGGATTGCGGTAGGCCGCGTTGACCATGCGCACCAGGTCTACCGCGCTCGAGACATTGCTGCTCGACAGACCGCTGGAATCGACGAAGTGGCTGTCGTTCATGCCCAGCTCGCGCGCCTTGCGGTTCATCGCCTGCACGAAGGCCGGCAAGCCGCCCGGGTAGCTGCGGCCCAGCACGGATGCAGCACGGTTCTCGGAAGACATCAGCGCCAGCAGCAGTAGTTCCTGGCGGCTGAGCTGCGTGCCGAAACGCAGGCGCGAGCTGCTGTGCTTCTCGTTGTCGCGATCGTCTTCGCTKATGGTGAGGACTTCATCCATCGGCAGGTGCGAGTCCATCACGACCAGTGCCGTCATCAGCTTGGTGATGGAGGCGATGGGCAGGACCGCAGCGGAATTCTTCTGGAACAGCACCTCGTTGGTGCTCTGGTMCATCACCAGCGCCACGCTGGAACGCAGCGCCAGCGCATCTTCCGTGTTGCGCAGGCCGAGCGCCTCGCCGAGCGACGGCTTGGCCGGCGTGAACGCCGCATGCACCGGCATCGCCTGGCGTTGTGCGATCACATGGCGCTTGCCGTTCCTGAGCACGACCACCTTGCGCGTGGTAACGCGCTCGGCAGTGCTGGCAGCCTGCTTGGATTTAGAGGAATTTGCCGATTTTTTTTCGGACTTGGAGACTTTTGTCGACTTTTTGCTGGATTGTGCCGTTTCCGATTTGGTGGCGGCATCGACCGTGGGGGCGGCCAGCATGGAGACGGTCAGCAGCATGGAAGCCGCTACCGTCGTCAGAGGGACAGAGCCGAAGAATCTGGAGAATAGGGTGGAATCAGACCGGAACATGATTCATTCAGCGCGCAGCTAGGATGGCGCCAGTTTAGGAAAAAAAGAAATTGTTAGCAACATTAAAGACTTACGAAGCCTCTTTAAAGTTCGATTTGCAAACAATTCCACATTATGAAAAAAGCGGGTCAGACATCACACAACACGTGGCGCTCGCCCGACTCGGACTGTGGTAATTCCACCGCAAGCACGCACCACGCCAGCCCGGATCGAGAAGGCATCCGGCGACCGGAAAAAACGGGTTGCGCACTGCATCGATACACGACGGTTACTCTGCTATCTGCTCCTCAAGAAAGAAAACGCGCGAACTCGCTTACCGGTTCACGCTCCGTACTAAGGGTATTCTCTATGGCCGCCGGGTCGGCATGGCCCAGCGACATGCCGCAGACCACCATTTCGTCCGCCGTCAGCCGCAAGTGGCGGGCAATGACCGCATGGAACTGGGTGAACGCAGCCTGCGGACAGGTATCCAGGCCGCGCGCACGCGCGGCCACCATGATGCTTTGCAGGAACATGCCGTAGTCCAGCCAGCTGCCCTGCTCCAGGATGCGATCGATGGTGAAGATCATGCCCACCGGCGCGCCGAAGAACGTGAAGTTGCGCGAATGCTGCGCACGCATGCGGGCATTGTCCTCGCGGCTGATCTGCAGCAGGCTGTACAGGTCCCAGCCGACCTTGCGGCGGCGGTCGATATAGGGCGTGACCCACTCGCGCGGATAGTACGGATATTCCTCGCGGTATTTGCTGTCGCGCTGCGGATCGTCATAGGCGGCGAGCACGTCGGCCGACAGCCTGAGCTTGGCGTCGCCGGTCAGGACGTACACCCTCCACGGCTGCACGTTGGTGCCGGAAGGGGCGCGGCTGGCCACGGCCAGGATCTCGTTGACCACTTCGCGCGGCACCGGCGTATCGAGGAAAGCGCGCACCGAGCGCCGCGTGACGATGGCCTGGTCGACCAGCATGGCATCCCGCTTCTGCTGCGAATCCATACACCTGGGCTCCTTTGCGCCTCGTCTCACTGCGCCGCGGCAGGCGCTTCGTCCACCAGCGCCTGCAGGGCATTGCGCAGCGCGGCCGGCAACGGCACCGGGCGGCGCGTGGCGCGGTCCACATAGACATGGACGAAATGCCCTTGCGCGGCGGCAATCTCTTCGTCGTTGCGGAACAGGCCGACCTCGTAGCGCACGCTCGAATTGCCCAGCCGCGCCACGCGCAGCCCGGCCACCACCGTGTCGGGGAAACTCAGTGCGGAGAAATAATTGCACTGCGTCTCGATGACCAGCCCGATGGTTTCGCCAGCTTCGATGTCGAGCACGCCCTGCCGGATCAGGTAGGTGTTCACGACGGTATCGAAATAACTGTAGTAGATGACGTTGTTGACGTGGCCATAGACATCGTTGTCCATCCAACGCGTGGTGATCGGCTGGAAGTGGCGATAGGCGCTGCGGAGATCGGCGTTCGGCTTCATCGGGGCACGGTATGGAGGGATTAGCGGCGGATCACCAGGGCTACGCCGCCGGCGGCGAGGGCCATGCCAAGCGCGGCCAGCGGCGGAAAGCTCTCGCCGAACAGCAGCCACGCCATGGCGGCCGTGGTGGGCGGCGTGAGGTACATCAGGCTCGACACCTTGGTGGCCGCGCCCTGGCGGATCAGCAGGAAGAGCAGCGAGATGGCGCCGATGGACAGCGCCACCACCGACCAGGCCAGCGCGCAGATCATCTCGGCATTCCAATCGACATGGCGCGTCTCGGTCAGGAACATGAACGGCAGGCAGGCCAGCGCAGCCGCGGCAAACTGGATCACGGAACCCATGCGCAGGTCGAATACCGGGCAGTACCGCTTCTGGTAGAGCGTGCCGAAGGTGATCGAGAACAGCGCCCCCACCGCCAGCAGCAGACTCGGCACGGACAAGCCGGTGGCGGTGAGCTTGTTGGCCACCACCAGGCCGACGCCGGCGAGGCCGAGCAGCAGCCCCAGCCATTGCCGCCGGCGAATGGTCTCGCCCATGCGCGCGGCCGCCACCGCGGTCAGKACCGGTTGCATGCCGACGATCAGCGCCGACACCCCCGCCGGCATGCCCAGCTTGACCGCAGCCCATACGCCGCCCAGGTRGCCCGCCTGCAGGAACAGGCCGGCCAGCGCGATATGCCCCACCATGCGCCAGTCAGTGGCGCCGCCGCGGCGCGGCAGCCGCACCCGCGCCGCCACCACGAAGGGCACCATCAGCACCAGGACGCCGGCAAAGCGCAGGAACAGGAAGGTCATGGGCTCCGCATGCGGCATGCCGTATTTCGCCACGATGAAGCCGGTGCTCCAGATGACGACGAACAGCCAAGGCATGGCCGCCACCMACAATGTGCCGCGCAGCGCGCCGGCCTGGCTGCCGGCGCTCATCGGGAGACCGCCTGCGCAATGCCACCGGCGGTGGCCGGGTTCGGGCGCGCCGCATAGCGCGCTTGATACCGGGCCGCCAGCCCGATGGTTTGTGCGTGTACCGCCACGGTGTCCTCGATATGGTTGCCGTAGCCGCCGGCCATGGCCACGGCTACGGGCAGGCCCCGTCGCAGGGCGGCATCGAACACCAGGGTGTCGCGGCGGGCCAGGCCGGCGAGCGTCAGCTTGAGGCGGCCGAGACGGTCGCCCTCATGCGGATCCGCGCCGGCGAGATAGATGATCAGGTCCGGCGCGAAGCGCGCGAACAGCGTATCGAGCGCACCTTGCAGCGCCTCGGCATAGGCGTCGTCGTCGCAGCCGTCTGGCAGGCCCACGTCGAGGTCGCTCGCTTCCTTGCGGAAGGGGTAGTTATTCTCGCCGTGCAGCGAGAGCGTGAAGACGAAAGGGTCATCACGCAGGATGGAGGCGGTGCCATTGCCCTGGTGCACATCCAGGTCCACCACCGCCACGCGTGTCACGAGGCCATCGCGGCGCAGCTGGCGCGCGGCGATGGCGGCATCGTTGAASACGCAGAAKCCGCCGCCCTTGTCGGCATAGGCATGGTGCGTGCCGCCGGCCAGGTTGACGGCAATGCCCTCGCGCAGCGCGGTGCGGCAGGCCTCGATGGTGGCGCCGGCCGAGCGCCGCGAACGCTCCACCATCGCCTCCGACCATGGGAAGCCGATCTCGCGCTGGCGCGCCGCATCGAGCTGCCCGCGCGAGACGCTATCGACATATTCGCGTGTGTGCGCCAGCAACAGGGCGTCGTCCCCGGCACGCGGCGCCTCGACCAGCGCCAGCCCGGCAACGTCGCGCACGACCGCCTCCCTCAGCATGCTGTACTTGCACATCGGGAAGCGGTGGCCCTCGGGCAGGGGCAGGACGAAATGATCAGCGTAGAAGGCAAGCATGAAGGGAAACCGGCGGCGGACGACCGGTTGCATCGACACAGGCAGCGATTCCGGCAGACCGCGATGGTAGCACCGCCCCGCCCCGGGCGTCCGCGCAGAACGATCGGCAAGTGGCGGCAGCACCTCACGATATGACCAGCCGGCGTGACCCTTCTGCTACTTGCCGATGGGTTCAGCGAAACTTCTTTGTGCAATGCACAAGAAGCGCTTGACACCCGATTTCTTTCCCCTAGAATAGGAATTGTTGCGGCGCACCATCCGAGTTTGCCAGGCAAACGGAACGCGCCGATAACCCCCAACGCCTGGGGCTGGCAGACGAAAAGTTGTTGTTCGTCATGGCTTTGACATCTGGGCGGCCTAATTTTGCATGATCTTKAACTTCATTTTTKGAGACTCGCATGAACTTCACCCCGGAACAAGTCGCCGCGGCGCAAAAAGCTAATCTGGAAACCCTGGTTGGCCTGACCACCAAGGCCTTCGAAGGCGTTGAAAAGCTGGTCGAACTGAACCTGCAAGTGGTCAAGGCCACTTTCGCCGAAAACGTCGACAACGCCAAGAAGGCGCTGTCCGCCAAGGACCCCYAGGAATTCCTGGCCATCCAGGCTTCGCTGGTGCAGCCGGTCGCAGAAAAGACCCTGGCCTACAGCCGTCACCTGTACGAAATCGCTTCGGAAACCCAGTCGGAATTCACCAAGGTGGCTGAAGCCCAACTGGCCGAAAACTCGAAGAAGGTGCAATCCCTGGTCGAGAACCTCGCCAAGAATGCACCGGCCGGTTCGGAATCGACCGTGGCCATCGTGAAGTCGGCGATCAGCGCCGCCAACAACGCCTACGAGTCGGTCCAGAAGGCCACCAAGCAGGCTGTTGAAATTGCTGAAAGCAACTTCCAGGCAGCCGCTTCGGCCGCCACCAAGGCCGCCCAGCAAGCCAGCGTCACGGCTCGCACCGCGACCAAGAAGGCTCCGACCGCCGCCTAAGCAGCGCGCACGGTAGACGAACCGGCTTCKGCMGGTTCGTTGGCAAAGCGCCGCTGGACCGTCCAGTGCGTTTTGCCAACGAAGGGACTCAGGAACCCGGTGAGGCAACCAGCCCCCCAAGTCCCCTGCCCTCGACCGATGTCTCCTCGGTATCCCGGTTTCCTTGTATTCCAGTACCGTTAATGCCMGGCCATGCGCCGGGTTTTTTTGTGCGCGCGGCGCGCAGCCACCGGCACACCGCCCGGGTTCGCCCCCTCCCCCGATTCCATGCCGCCCCACCTCTGGCAGCGAGGTTTTTCTCGCGGCAGAGCCGCGCAGGATTGTGGTTTAAAACGCTTGGCCGTTAATTGCAAAGCTTGAGAAAAGAAAGCCCACCGCGAAGGGTGGGCTTTCATCTTGCTGGCCGGTTGCTCAGCGCTTGCGCGGCGGCGGCACGTCGGTGCAGACGCCTTCGTAGATCTCCGCGGCCATGCCGATCGACTCGCCCAGCGTCGGGTGCGGGTGGATCGTCTTGCCGATATCGACGGCATCCGCGCCCATCTCGATGGCCAGGCAGACTTCGCTGATCAGGTCGCCGGCATGCATGCCGACGATGCCGCCACCGATGATGCGGTGGGTTTCCTCGTCGAAGATCAGCTTGGTGAAGCCTTCGTCGCGACCGTTGGCGATGGCGCGGCCGGAGGCAGCCCAGGGGAACACGCTCTTGGCGTACTTGACGCCCTGCTCCTTGCACTGCTCTTCGGTCAGGCCGGCCCAGGCCACTTCCGGATCGGTATAGGCCACCGACGGGATCTGCTTGACGTCGAAGTAGGCCTTCTCGCCGTGCGCGGCCTCGGCGGCGACGTGCGCCTCGTGCACGGCCTTGTGCGCCAGCATCGGCTGGCCGACGATGTCGCCGATCGCAAAGATGTGCGGCACGTTSGTGCGCAGCTGCTTGTCGACCTCGATGAAACCACGGTCGGTCACGGCCACGCCGGCCTTCTCGGCACTGATCTTCTTGCCGTTCGGCACGCGGCCCACGGACACCAGCACCAGGTCATAGCGCTGCGGTTCGGCCGGCGCCTGCTCGCCTTCGAACTTGACGTAGATGCCATCGGGCTTCGCTTCCACGCCGACCGTCTTGGTCTTGAGCATGACCTTGTCGAAGCGCAGCTTGTTCATCTTGTCCCAGACCTTGACGAGGTCGCGGTCGGCGCCCTGCATCAGGCCATCCAGCATTTCCACCACGTCGATGCTCGCACCCAGCGTGCTGTACACGGTGGCCATTTCCAGCCCGATGATGCCGCCGCCGATGACCAGCATCTTGTTCGGCACCTCCGGCAGTTCCAGCGCGCCGGTGGAATCGACGATGCGCGGGTCTTCGGGGATGAACGGCAGCTTGACCGCCTGGCTGCCGGCCGCGATCACCGCCTTCTCGAAGCGGATCACGGTCTTCTTGCCGGTGGTGGCCTTGCCGTCGCCCTCGGTCTCCTGCACTTCCAGGTGATGCGGGTCGAGGAAGTTGCCGATGCCGCGCAGGACCTGCACCTTGCGTGCCTTGGCCATGCCCGCCAGGCCGCCAGTCAGCTTGCCGACCACGGTTTCCTTGTAGTGGCGCAGGCCGTCGAGGTCGATCTTGGCTTCGCCGAACAGGATGCCGTGGGCAGYCAGCGCCTTGGCTTCGTCGATCACGGCGGCGTTATGCAGCAGTGCCTTGGACGGGATGCAGCCCACATTCAGGCAGACACCGCCGAGCGTGCCGTAGCGCTCGACCAGCACGGTGTTCATGCCGAGGTCGGCGCTGCGGAAGGCGGCCGAGTAGCCGCCGGGGCCTGCACCCAGCACCAGCATGTCGCACGTGATATCGGCGCTGCCCGCATGCGTGGCGGCAGCCGGTGCCGGCGCGGCGGCAGCTACGGGGGCCGGCGCCGAAGCAGCCGGTGCCGGCGCAGCGGCCGGTGCGGCCGGCGCGGCCGCGGCGCTGCTTTCCACCGTGCAGATCACCRCGCCCTTGGCGACCTTGTCGCCCACCTTGACGCGCACCTCGACCACCTTGCCACCCGCCGATGCCGGCACGTCCATGCTGGCCTTGTCGGACTCGAGCACGATCAGCGACTGCTCCACCTCGATMGTATCGCCGGCCTTGACCAGCACCTCGATGACTTCCACCGCGTCGAAATCGCCGATATCCGGCACCTGGACTTCGATCACACTCATGCTTTGCTCCTCAAGGACGCGCCCCGCCTCAGATGTGGGCCGCGTCGTCGTTATTGGTTGCCCCGTCGCCGGGCATGTCGCGCAACTGCACCACCTGTACTTCGATCGGCCCCGCCGAACTCTTGTCGAACTCCACCCCCGCGTCCACGCCGATGCCGGCAATGTCTGCCGCGCTCAGCTCCGGCCGGTCGAATACCGCGTGCATGGCGCCGAGCGCATAGTTGCGCCCCGAGCCGATGCCCCAGAAACGATCGAAGGAGAACACTTCGCGGTACGAATAGACGCCGAAGATACCCGCCGGGTTGGCGATCAGGCAGACGATCTGCGACGACTCGTAGGGGTCGTCCTCGTCTTCCTTGGTGTTGATGAAATACTCGTTCTTGAGTTTTTCATGCACCTTGAGAAAAGTCCGGAAGACATCGTCCMGCGAGCCCAGCCGGCAGTCCTCGCCCAGCCCGGCCAGCAGGCTGCGCATGACCGGGAAATGCGCGGTGGTCCCGGCCAGCGCCACGAAGCTCTCGCCCACCGGGAACACCTTCTGGTTGCGCTCATAGGCACGCGTGAGCCGCGTGTCGCCGAACGTCACCAGCGCATCGGCTGCAATCGCCACTTCACCGGCCTTCTTGACGACAACGCAGGTGGTCATGGATTTCGCTTCCTGTTGGCKGCGATCAGKGGTCGGCGGACAGTAGTCCGGCGGTTGGAAGGCACGCGCGGCGAACCGCGCGCGCCCTGCCCGCCTTAAAGGATGATGCGGCGGAAGTCCGCCAGCAGCTGGCCGATATACGCGTTGAAACGCGCCGCGTCGGCACCGTCGATGACACGATGGTCGTACGACAGCGACAGCGGCAGGATCAGGCGCGGCACGAACTGCTTGCCATCCCAGACCGGTTTCATGGCCGACTTGCTGGCGCCCATGATGGCCACTTCCGGCGCGTTGATGATCGGCGTGAAATGCGTGCCGCCGATGCCGCCCAGGGACGAGATCGAGAAGCAGCCACCCTGCATCTGGTCCGGCTTGAGCTTGCCGTCGCGCGCGGCCTTGGCGAGTTCGCCCATTTCCCGGCTGATCTCGATCACGCCCTTCTTGTCCGCGTCCTTGAGCACCGGCACGACCAGCCCGTTCGGCGTATCGGCCGCGAAGCCGACGTTGAAGTACTTTTTGTAGACGAGGTTGTCGCCGTCGAGCGAGGCATTGAAGTTCGGGAACTTCTTCAGCGCCGCCACGGTGGCCTTGATGATGAAGGCCAGMATGGTGACCTTGACGCCGGACTTCTCGTTTTCCTTGTTCAGCTGCACGCGGAAGGCTTCCAGCTCGGTGATGTCCGCCTCGTCATTGTTGGTGACGTGGGGAATCATGACCCAGTTGCGGTGCAGGTTKGCGCCCGAGATCTTCTTGATGCGCGACAGCGGTTTGCTGTCCACCTCGCCGAAGCGGCTGAAATCGACCTTCGGCCACGGCAGCAGGTTCAGCCCTGCGCCGCCGGCCGGGGCAGCCGCGGCTTGCGCCGGCGCCGCGGCCTGGCCGCTCATCACACCCTTGACGAAGGCCTGGACGTCGTCCTGGGTGATACGGCCCTTGGGACCGGTGCCCGCCACGCGCGACACGTCCACGCCCAGTTCGCGCGCGAACTTGCGTACCGAGGGGCTGGCGTGGGCGGCGCTGCCAGTCACGCCGGAGGACGGCGCGGCGGCGGGTGCAGCCGGCGCGGCCTGCGGCGCCGGAGCCGGTGCCACGCGCGACACGTCCACGCCCAGTTCGCGCGCGAACTTGCGTACCGAGGGGCTGGCGTGGGCGGCGCTGCCAGTCACGCCGGAGGACGGCGCGGCGGCGGGTGCAGCCGGCGCGGCCTGCGGCGCCGGAGCCGGTGC